>JAABTZ010000190.1 GCA_011389605.1 Desulfobacteraceae bacterium | reverse complement strand
GATTGGAATCGGGGATCGGGGATCCGGTTTTTGAAAAACTGGATGCCCAGATTGCCCGGGCCATGCTTTCCCTGGGAGCAGTGAAGGGAGTAGAATTCTGTTCCGGCTTCGGTTGCGCCGACATGAAGGGCAGTGAACATAATGACTGGCGGGACAGCTCCGGTTTTCTGAGCAACAATGCCGGCGGAATCCTGGGAGGGATCAGTACAGGACAGGAAATATTGTTTCGCCTGGCGGTTAAGCCGGCCTCATCTATATCATTTCCTCAGCAGGGTGTGGACAAGGATGGAAATGAACAAACCGTGGTAACAGAAGGAAGACATGACCCCTGCATCTGCCCCAGAATAGTGCCGGTAGTAGAAGCAATGGCGGCCTTGGTTGTGGTGGATTCCTGTAAAAAACAGGCTGCCCTCCACTGGGGCGGGCAGCAGAACCTGCCTTAATAGTCTCGAATAAAGACCCACTTCACTTTTTACGAGAGCATCATTCATTGGGTTGTCAAAATCAGGTTCCTGTATCCCAATAGTGTCTGCCGTAAACCAGGGGTTTTCCGTTGGCAGGTATTTTTCCGGATGTCCGTGCCGGTGCTAGGGAAACAGGCCCATGGTCATGTCACCTGCCAGGTCTATTACCGGGCCGGGATAGACACCGCCTGCGACCATTAGGAGAATCATGGCAATGGCAGCCAGTTTCAAGGGGGTTGAAACAACAATCGGGGGCGGTTGTCCCTCCGGCTCGATAAAGTAGGCGGCCTTTAGGATCTGGAGGTAGTAGTACAGGGAGATGACCACATTGAACATGGCTGCAATCACCAGCCAGAGCAGTCCCTGTTTCATGGCAGCGGTGAAAATGAGCAGTTTTGCCGTAAAACCCATGGTGGGCGGAATGCCGGCCAGGCCGAAAAGCGCCAGCAGCAGGGCCAGGGCCAGCACAGGGGCCCGGTAGTGAAGGCCTGCCAGATCCCCGGTGCTGATGTTGCGGCCGTTCTCTGATGCCTTGACAACAACCATAAAACAGGTGAACTTCATGACCAGAAGCGACATCCCGTAGAATACCGCACTGGCATAGCCGAGTGCGGTAAGGCTTAAAATTCCTATCATCACGTAGCCGGCATGAGCCACGCTGGAAAAGGCCAAAAGCCGCTTGAGATCCTTCTGTGCTATTGCAGCCAGATTGCCCACGGTCATGGAGGCAACTGACAGGACAATCAAAAACCATGCCAGGCGGTCACTTTGACCGCCGCTTAAGGCTATGATGCGAATTAGAACGGCAATGGCGGCGACTTTGGATGCGGTTGCAATGTATGCCGATACCTGGTGAGGGGCGCCTTCGTAGGCATCCGGCGCCCAGAAATGAAACGGAAAGACCGCAAGCTTGAAGAAAAACCCGGAAAGGGCGAGAATAAACCCGATCAGAACAACTGGTTCATTAATCCTTCCGGGCAGATCCCGCATCAGGTCGACAAGATAGGCGGACTGCCCGGTACCGTAAACAAGGGCGAACCCAAAAAGCATGAGTGCAGATGAGGCCGCTCCCATAATAAAGTATTTCAGCGCCGACTCCAGGCCCTTTTGGTATCCCCGGCGAAGGTAGACAAGCACGTATAAGCTGTAGGAGGAAAGCTCCAGGGCGATATAAATGGCGAGCAAATGCACGCAGCTCACCAGCAGCATCATTGCCAGGGTACACAGAGCAAGAAGGAAGTAGAATTCACTGTGGCGGCTTTCGTCAACCCCGGAAAGATCTGCACACAGGCAAACAGCGAGAAAAAAACCGCAATAGATGAGCACCTTGAATACCTGGGAGTAAAGATCAACCCGGTAGACCCCTTCAAACAGGCTCCCCTGGAAACCCACAGACCAGACTGTAAGAAAAAGACCGAGTGCCGACAAAATCATGGCAGCGCCATAATCCCGGCGGGAATCGGGCCGGCAAAGGCAGAAAAGAAAAAACACGCCGGCTGCTCCCAGGCTATAGAGTTCAGGAATAAAAAGGGTCCAGTTTGTCATGGCAATCGGCTCATCCATTGGCTTAACAGCGTGTTTATTGAATCAGCGGCGGTCTGACCCGCCAGCGAGTTTAAACCGTTGATCAGGGGAATCGTGGCGGTCTGGATTACCTCATACATGAGAAACGGCATAAGGCCGAAGATCACGATGGCTGCTGCCAGAACGGCACGCGGAATTGCCATGCCGAAGGTTACATCCTGTAAATGCGCCCAGTGAACGGCCATTGGCCCGAAGCAGGTTTTCTCCACGACCCTTAGAATAAACAGGGCATTGATCACCAGCACTCCAAGGGAAATTATTGCCAGGACAGGATAGACGCGGAATGCACCGATGAAAACCAGCAGTTCGGCCCAGAAACTCGCCAGACAGGGAACACCGATGCCCGCCAGGGCTGCGAGAATAAAATAGCTGCCGGCCACTGGCATCACACGGCAAAGTCCGCCGAGCTCTCCGATTTGCCGGGTGTGGGTTTGATCGTAGAAATGCCCCACGGCCGAAAAGAACAAGGCGGTCATGACCCCGTGTGCAAACATTTGAAACACCGCCCCGTTAATGCCGTCCACGGTCATGGTGGCAAACCCGAGCCCCACGATTCCCATGTGGGAGACGCTTGAATAGCCGATCACAAATTTCAGGTCTGTCTGGCGCAGACCCACAAGGGCCCCGTACACAATGCCTATGGTTGCAAGAACTGCCATGAGCGGTGCCCAGTGCACCCACCCCTGGGGGCACAAAAACATGCCAACACGCAGGATGCCAAACGCACCGATTTTCATGAGCACGCCGGCATGCAGCATGCTGACAGCCGTGGGAGCGGCCACGTGACCGGGCGGTGACCAGGTATGAAAGGGCCAGACCCCGGCCAGGATGCCAAAACCGACATAAAACAAAAAAAACGCCACCTTCTGCTCAAAACCTGAAAACACGCCCTTTTGTGCCAATGCCGGAAGGGAAAATGTGTCCAGCCCGGATACGGATACCAGGTAAACAATGCCGGGAAGAATAAGGGCACTGCCAAACAGCAGGTACAGGGTTAGCTTCATGGCCCCGTATTCCCGAAGGGTGCTTCCCCAGATCACGATGAGCAGGTACATGGGAAGAAGGGATACGTCAAACCACACAAAGATGAAAAACAAATCAAGGGCCATAAACATTCCGTAGACGCCGGTGACCAGGAGGATGAACAGGGCGAAAAATTCCTTGACCCGGTGCTTGAGGTGCCACATGGTAAGGACCCCGGTGAAAAAAACAATGCCGGTGAGCAGCAGCATGGGTGCGGCAAATCCGTCAATTCCGTGAATACAGCTAATGCCCAGGGCCGGAATCCATCGGTATTGCTCCACAAACTGCATGCCGCCCAGTTCCCGGTCATAGGCTGCAAACAAAAACAGGGCCAGGGCCAGGGTGGCACCGGAACACACCGCGCTGACCCATTTGACCGCGGTATTGCTGTTTTTCGGCAGCACCAGCACCAGGCCGAGGCTTGCGATACAAAAGAGCAGAAGTGTGCTCAAAAACGGAAATTGTGCAGCGTGCAGTTCCATGTGGTATTTTTCCTCATGCAGCCAGCAGGATCAGAGTCAATCCGAACACCACGGCAAAAACCACCATTAACTTCGACTGGATCATAGCCCGGTGCCACCCCGCGGCCGCGCGGCCGCAGGCCGTCACCGACCCGGCAACTGTGTGGAGAATTTTTTCAATCACCCGGTTTTCATTCTGCTGGCATCCCTCGGCAATCCCCCGGTCAAGGATTCTGCCAACCAGCCATCCGTATGCGTGATCCAGGTACCAGCGCTGACCAAACAAGCGGGCCACCGGGCTGATGCGCCCGGCAAACCCGATCCGGGCCGAGTCTTTGCGGCCGAATTCCAGCCAGGCAACCACGATTCCGGCAATCGCCAGTACCGGCGAGACCACCTTTGCCGGAAAAGGACCATGCACGCCCGGGGCATTGACACCCTGGCCGGTGAGCAGATTCTGGAGACTTTCGGCAAAAAAACCCATCACCAGCGTAATAACGGCAAGTATCACCAGCACCGCATGCATAACTGCCCGGGCATGCTCCGGCCCGGATTGGCTGCCGGGGCCGTGCGCCTTTGTGCTGCCGGGAAGAAGGATGACGAAAATGAGGCGGAATGAATAATATGCGGTCAGAAACACGCCCGCAAGCCCGCCAATGTACCAGACCGGACTGTTTGCAGCAGCCAGCGCTGCCATGATCTCTTCCTTGCTGAAAAAACCGGAAAAGGGCCAGATCCCGGAAAGCGCCAGGGCGCCGATTGTCATACAGAGCACGGTCAGCTTCATGCGCCGGCCCCCGGCCTGTCCTATTTCAAACATGTCATTGGTTTCACAGGCATGGATCAGCATGCCTGCACAAAGAAACAAAAGCGCCTTGAACCCGGCATGGGTGGTCAGGTGGAATATGCCGGCAGCGTAGCCGCCGGCCCCGAGTGCCATGATCATAAATCCCAGCTGGCTGACAGTGGAATAGGCCCAAACCTGCTTGATATCACGGCTCACCATGGCCATGGTGGCTGATAGTAGCATGCTGACAAAGCCGATAAACAGGCACACGGTCATGGCCGCATCTGACTGGCTGAAAAAAGGAAACAGCCGTCCCAGCAGAAAAACACCCGCAGCCACCATGGTGGCTGAATGCAGCAGAGCACTGACAGGAGCGGGGCCCTCCATGGCATCCGGAAGCCAGGTCATGAGCGGGAATTGGGCGCTTTTGCCCGCAATCCCGCCGAACACCAGCAGCGCCGAGGCCGTCACCATTGCCTGGGAAAGGCTGTGGGCCGAGTGGTTCAGATCCAGGATGCTAACTGTGCCGCCCCATACCAGCAGGATCAGCCAGCCGCAGAAAAACAGGGTGTCGCCTGCCCGGGTCATGACAAAGGCCTTTTTGCCGGCCTGGCTGGCGGAAAGCTTTTCGTACCAGAAACCGATGAGCAGGTAGGAGGAAAGTCCCACCAGTTCCCAGAAAATAAACAACTGAAGGATATTCGGGGCAAGGACCAGGCTGGTCATGGCCCAGGCAAAAAGAGACATGAAGCCAAAATACCGTGCATAGCCGGGATCGCCGGCCATGTACCCGATGGAATACAATTGGACCAGAAAAGCAATACCCGAGACAATCACCAGCATAAGCAGGCTCAACCCATCTATCAGGACACCTACTGGAATTTCGAAATCACTGGAAGCCATCCATTGGACCGTTGACTCCAGCGGCATCTCCAGATGCCAGTGACGGGCCAAAAGGCAAACCGCACACACCAGGGAAACGGCAATTGCGCTCAGGGAAACCCCTGCGGCCGCTTTGGGCAGGCGGCGCAAAAAGATCATGATGATTCCGAAAGCCGCCAGTGGAAAAACGGCAGCGGCCCAGGCCAGGTAAAGCGAATCTGCAGGTACGGGTTTGGAAAACATAATCAGGCTTTCCCGCATTCAGTTTTTAGTGTTTGTGCGGTTAACCGGTTTGATCGGGCTTCAGCTGACATTTATTGCCTTCTATGCATTGCGGATCCACGGTTCCGGTCTGCCGGTAAATGCAGACCACCAGGGCCAGGCCCACTGAAACTTCTGCGGCAGCCACGGCCAAAATAAACAGGGCGATGGCCTGGCCTTCGATCTGCTGCAGGTGCAGCCCTGCCCCCACAAAGGTTATGGCCGCGGCATTGAGCATGATCTCCAGGCCGAGAATGATCATGATAAGGTTCCGGCGGGTCAGGGTGCAGATCATGCCGAGAAGAAACAGGACCCCGCCCAGGAGCATGACATGGGTGTAGGGTACGATCATTGCCCACCGCCTTTTTTCTGTTTTCGGCCCACCCGGCCCAGCCCGAGGTGCAGGGTCCCGATAAGGGCGACCAGGAGCAGAAGCGATATCATCTCAATAGACAGCCAGTGCCTGTCAAACAGGTAGTATCCGAAATCAAACGGCGATGCCGTGGCTGCGGGCATGGGTTGCCGGGCCCGGGGCCCGGAAAGCAGGGTCAGCAGCACGGCCGCCACGAAATAGGCTCCGCAGATCCCGCCTGCGGCCAGGTAGTGGCCCAATGGAAACCTATGCGTCTTTTCCGGATCAATGCGGATCATCATGACAATGAACAGAAACAAAACCATGATGGCCCCGGCATAGATGATCACCTGGAAAATGGCCGGCAGCGGGGCGCCCAAAAGATAAAACAGCAAAGCGGTTCCGAAAAACGACACCACCAGGCAGAGTACTGCGTGGACCATGTGCTTTCTTGTGATCGCAAGTCCCGTGGCTGCGATTATCAATGCGGCGATTATGTAGAAGAAAACAGCGTAAATTGTCATATCACTTACGGCATATTGGTTTTGAAATTGACCGGCGGCTCTTCCTTTACGTGCTCTCCCTTGCTGCGGGCTTTTGTTGCCACGCCGGCATATTCGTAAAAATTGTAGTGCGGATCCTTTCCGCAGTGATCCACCTGAAGATCCTCCTTTTCATAGACCATTTTCAGGA
>JAABTZ010000019.1 GCA_011389605.1 Desulfobacteraceae bacterium | reverse complement strand
ATGGGCGGACGTGCCGCCGAGGAGCTTGTGTTTAAGCGCATCAGCACCGGCGGGGCAAATGACATTAAAAAAGCCACGGAACTGGCCCAGAAAATGGTACGCTCCTGGGGAATGAGCGAAGTGCTCGGACCGCTTACCTACGGCCAGAATGACGAAGCCATTTTCCTGGGTCGTGAGATCGCACAGCATAGGGACTATTCCGAAGCCACAGCCCAGAAAATCGACAACGAGGTATCCGGCCTGGTAATGGACAGTTATAACCGTGCAAAGCAGATCCTGGCTGACAACATGGACATTTTAAACAGTCTTGCCGAGCTGCTGCTCGACAAGGAAACCGTTATGGGCAAGGAATTAGACGAGCTCATCCGGGAAATGCGCCCAGGCATACGCCTGCCATCCGACCCTTCTGATCGGAAGGCCTCTGAAACAAAAGCAGAATCCAGTAAAGAAGAATCAAGGCAGGAGGAAAAGGAAGAAAGCAATGAGCCTGCATAATCTGGAATTTTGCGGTCGCCGGCTCACTTTGGGCAAAAAAACAGCCATCATGGGGATTGTCAATATAACCCCGGACTCGTTTTCAGACGGCGGAAAATTTTTCCGGAAAGAAGATGCCCTGGCCCATGCAAGGCAATTGGTAAAGCATGGGGCCGATATAATAGATATCGGCGGAGAGTCCTCCCGGCCTTTTTCAGAACCCGTTTCCACCAAAGAAGAGCTGGAAAGGGTCATTCCCGCAATCAAAGCTCTTGCCGGCAATATCGGGGTGCCGGTTTCAATTGACACAACCAAGGCAGAAGTTGCCAGCCGGGCAGTTAAAGCGGGTGCTGAAATCATAAATGACATCAGCGCCATGCGCTTTGACCCTGATATGGGAAAAGTTGCGGCTGCCACGGGCGCAGCCATAGTGCTCATGCACATGAAGGGAACTCCCAAATCCATGCAAAAAAACCCTGTGTATGACGATCTGCTCGGTGAAATCGAAAATTTTCTGGCAGACGCAGTTAACCGCGCCAGGACTGCTGGTGTGGCTGCCAGCCGCATCGTTATCGACCCTGGCATAGGGTTTGGCAAAAGCGTTTCACACAACCTTGAAATTCTTCATCAACTTGATAGATTTTCCAGCATTGACGCTCCTTTGCTCCTGGGAGTATCCAGAAAAGCATTTATAAGAAAGGTACTTGCCGAAGGCAGCCTGAACGAGCCTGCCCCGGATCATCCTGATATTGAAACCGCAACCCAGGCGGCAGTTGCCCTTGGAATTTCTCGCGGCGCCCATATTGTAAGGGTCCACAATGTGGCCCAGACCAGAGCAACGGTTCAACTGGCAGATGCTGTCAATAACGAAGGCCTGCAAAATTCGGGGAAAAAAGGCTGATGTTAATTTGCACGGTTAACTGCAAACGGCAAATCACCCTGGCAGGTTCCCTGTTGATTTTTCTGGTTTTGATGCTCGCAGGCGGCCAGACGGTTTTAAGCCAGCCAAAGAATATTGACACGGTTGAAAAAACCATCCAGGCAACCTTACCCGTGGAGCTAATGTGCTCTGGCAGCCCGGCTTTCGGCTACGCCGCTGTAAGCAAACAGACACAACCGGCCCGCCTTGAGGTGGAAGGTCCGGCAAACCGGATTCAGAAAATGAACTCGGTTAAAACCCATCCCGTAAATATAACCGGGGCGGTCAATACCATAGAAAAAGAAGTTCCCCTTGATCTTCCCGAAGACATAGGCCTGGCCAGAAATGAAAAAAATACCAGAATCAGGGGAAAAGTGGTAATTGAAAAACAGCTGGTGGAAAAAACCTTTGAAAACGTCCCTGTCCAGATGGCAAACAACCTTTATCCCGGCATTGTCCAGCCCAATTCCGTGACCATAACAATCCGGGGAACCATGCTTTTTTTCACAAATGATTTTTCTCCCGAAGATATCCAGGTCGGGGTTGATCTTAAAGGAATGGGCCCGGGCATCCATGTTCTGCCGGTCCAAATCCGCCTGCCTGAGCAGACCGGTTTGCTTGGAGTTGATCCCCAGGTATTTACAGTTCGTATTCTGCCACAAACTTCCAATACTTCAGGAAAAAATGATGCTGCTGGTACTTGACGTCGGCAATACCCACACTGTGGTGGGAGTTTTCAGGGAAAATGTACTGGTCTGCCACTGGCGGCTGCACACCGAGCCCAAACGCACCGAAGATGAGCTGCACATGCACATGGACTGGTTTTTTAAAAAAAACGGGCTGCAGTTTTCCGGCATCCGCAAAACCGTTATATCCTGCGTTGTACCCCCAATGATCCAGACCCTGGACTCCTACTGCCGCAGGTACCTTAACCATCCTCCCCACTGGATAGGGCCCGGCGTGGTTGACATGCCCATCTGCTACCGGAATCCCGGGGAAGTTGGTGCAGACCGGCTGGTCAATGCCGTGGCAGCCTATGACAAGTACCAAACCGGTCTGATAATAATTGATTTCGGCACAGCCACAACTTTTGACTGTATTTCTGAAAAAGGTGAGTATCTGGGAGGAGCTATTTGCCCGGGAATCGGCATCTCTGCCGAAGCGCTCTTTCAGCGGGCATCCAAATTGCCCCGGGTGGAGCTTTTTGATCCTCCTGCTTCTGTAATCGGCAGGGAAACAGCTGAAAGCATGAAATCCGGACTGCTCTACGGGTATGCGGAACTAGTGGACGGGATGGTACGGCGGATAAAAAAGGAAATGGATCCACTGCCGCAGGTCATCGCCACAGGAGGGCTCGCATCTCTGATTGCAAAACTTTCAACAGCCATTGAAGCCGTGGAACCGGAATTAACCCTTGAAGGTCTTAGGTTAATCAGTCTGAAATTATAACCCACCAGGTTTACTCCATATCCATCTGCACTTTAAGCCGATTGATTTCAGCTTTTATGGATTGTTTCTCCGCCTTGCTCAAATCCGGCCGGGCCAGCCTCTTTTCAAGAGCCAGCAGGATCATTTCCATACGGTATTCGGTACATGTATATACAGGCGTCTTATCTTTTTCTGTCATAAGGTGTTTTTCTTTTTCCTAAATTGCGCCTAACGCAGATATTGGGCTTTTACGGTGCCATCAATACTGTTCAGCTTTTTTCAGGCTTTCCCTGTAAACCGCATAAAACAGCTCATTTTCATTTACAGCACGGGGCAGGATTCGGTCCAGGTTCTCAATATCCTTTAAATGAATCACCATATTAACGCTTTTCAAAAAAGCTGCCATGCGATCCATTGTAGCATAACGCTCCGTGAGCATGGCCACAAATATGTAACGGCGCAAGTCCATTAACATGCGCTGCAGATAGATCAAGACCCCATTGGCATCCGGGCTGCTGCTGTCAAAAGTTTCATTTAACACTATCAAATCAAACTGGTGGTATTTCATCTTTCGCAGGGCATCCCGTACGCTCTCAGCCACTGTAACGTGATAATCCATGATCCCCAGTACATTTTTAACATGGGCGGCTATCTCGGAATTATCTTCCAGCACCATGGCCGTACGGCCCTCTTCCTCAAGAAAATCAAAGGGCTTTTCGCTGGCATCATAGTCCTCGCCGGAAACGGCAAAAGCCTCGGGCCCGTATTCATCAGTATTGTCCGGGCCGGTGTTTTCCCGGGATTCGGCTGCTGAGGGGGGACGGGAATCAGCACTTACGACTACCTTGTTCCTGCAGGCCGGACACCGAAAGGAAAAACTCTTGTTTTCCGGGATTTTTTCGTCCGGTATCTGAATCATTTTATCGCAATTGCCGCAGGTGATTTCCATGTTTGCCGTCCTTGCCGCTGGTGCGGCCAAGATGTTTTACAAGTCTGGCAGACTCTGTCTGCTTATACCCCAACGCCTGATTACTGCCGGTTATATCCCATGTCAATTTCAAGGCTTTCAATATCACTTGTGGCCTCGCCCCGGGAGCTTTTAACCTGGTCAATGCCCCGGCCGACCACAGACCTGCGGGAAGCATATGAGAGGGCTGTTTTTTCCGTGACCAGACTCTTTTCAAAAAGCCTGACTATATAATTGTCAAAAGTGGTCATGCCAAAAGCCGTGCCGGTTTCCATGATATCGTAGAAGGTCTTTCCCTCAGCCTCTCCGTTTAAAATAGAGTCCTTTACCCGCAGGCTTGTACGCAAAATTTCAAAAGCCGCCACACGGCCGCCTCCCATCTTTGGCAGCAGGCGCTGGCAAACTATCCAACGCAGGGTATCTGCCAGGCGGATTCGCATCTGGTTTTCCTCTTCGGTGCTAAACATGCCAAGTATCCGGTTAACGGTCTGACCGGCGTCGACGGTATGCAGGGTGGTCAAAACCAGATGCCCGGTTTCAGCAGCGGTCAGGCCGATTTCCACGGTTTCACGGTCTCGCATTTCGCCAACCAGAATCACCTTGGGCGCCTGGCGCAGGGCCGCACGCAGACCATGGGCAAAAGTGTCAAAATCCTTTCCCAGTTCCCGCTGATTAAACGTGGCTTTTTTGTGGGAATGAACGTATTCAATGGGATCTTCCAGGGTAATGACATGAACTGACTTGTTTTTGTTGATATCCTCCAGCATGGATGCAAGAGATGTTGTTTTTCCCGTGCCCGTGGCACCGGTTACAAACACGATGCCGTTTCTCTCCTGGGCTATATCATAAAACGGGCGGGGCAGGGCCATTTCCTGGATGGTTGGCACGCGTGTTTCCAATTGCCGCAGCACAACGGAATAATTGCCCGACTGACAAAACACATTGACTCTGAACCTGGCTTTTCCGGGCAAAGAATAGGAAAGATCACAGGAACCCTGCCTGATAAGGGTTTCAATCAGCCGCCGATTGTTGCCGATGAGATTTAACGCCACCATTTCGGTTTGAAACGGGGTGAGCTGTCTGAGGTGCGGCTTCATCTCCACGGGCACCAACTCTCCGTAGGATTCAACCTGAAGGGGTTTTCCAACGGTAAAGTTCAAATCCGAGACGCTCTGGTGTGAGTCGAGCATTGTTGTAAGGATGTGATCCAATTCCGGCTTTCGCATGCCCATTTCCTCTGTAGTTGGATTTACGCCAAAATACCGGATTAAAACCGGCCTATCCGGGCTTCAGGCCTCTGTAAAATCGGCGGGAGGATTTTTCAGCAAAGGCCGGAAGCGGGATTTTTCATTGGATTTGGCATATGCGTCCTCGCCGTTTATCCATCCTTTATTATACAATTCCATGATTGCATCGTCTAAAATCTGCATACCGTACTTTTTACCGGTCTGCATGGAGGAAGCCAGCTGATGGGTCTTGGCCTCGCGAATAAGATTTCTGACCGCGGGGGTGGCAATCAGGACTTCCAGTGCAGGGCACCTGCCTTTACGGTCAATTCGTTTAAACAGCACCTGGGCCAGAACAGCACGGATGCCGTCAGACAAAGTGGAGCGGATCTGAGGCTGCTGGTGTGCAGGAAAGACTTCCACGATACGGTCCACGGTTTTCATGGCGCTTGAAGTATGCAAGGTGGCAAAAACCAGATGGCCCGTTGAAGCAGCCTCTATGGCCAGTGAAATGGTTTCCAGATCCCTCATTTCCCCCACCAGAATTACATCAGGGTCTTCGCGCAGGGCTCCGCGAAGGGCGGCGCTGAATGTCCTGGTATGCTGGCCCACCTCCCGCTGATTAATTATACAGCCCTTGCTTTCATGCACAAACTCAATGGGATCTTCGATGGTGATTATGTGGTCCTTGCGCAGTCTGTTGGCTTCGTCGATTATGGCTGCCAGAGTGGTGGATTTGCCGCTTCCCGTGGGGCCGGTGATAATAACAAGTCCCCGGGGAAGACCGGCCAGTCTTGCCACCACCGAGGGCAGGCCAAGCTGTTCAACAGTCATGATATTGGTCGGGATCTGGCGGAAAACCGCACCCACGCCGTTTCGCTGCATGAACATGTTGGCCCGGTACCGTGCCAGGCCCGGAATTTCATACCCAAAATCGATATCACCGGTTTCTTCAAAAATCTTGATCTTGTCTTCAGAAGTGATTTCATAGACCATGCTGCGCAGTTCATCATTGGTCAGCGGTTTGTATTTTACCCGCTCAATTTCACCCCTGATGCGCAGGGCCGGCTGCTGTCCGGCTGCCAGGTGCAGATCAGAGGCTCCCTGGTCGTTCATAAGCTTGAAAAACGCATCGATCTTAGCCATGCACTCTCCCGATTTCGTTTGGGTTGATTATGGCATTCTACATCATCCGTCCAAGCTGAATCAGACTTTTGACAAGAAACTCCTGAAGAAAAATAATGGCCAGCAGCACAATTATGGGAGAAAAATCAATGCCGCCAAAAACAGTGGGAATACGTCGTCTGATCTGAAACAAAACCGGATCTGTCACCTGCCGGATAAATCGCACAATAGGGTTGTAGGGATCCGGATTGACCCAGGAAAGAACCGCCTGGGCAATGATGATCCACATATATACCGTCAGGCCTATTTGAAGAATTTTGGCCAGCCCCAGAAGAAAATTGCCGAGAATAAACATCTGTCGCCCGCTTTAAAGTGATATTTTTTTTGTTAATATAGAACAAAATATTTAAAAATCTGAAACGTTCAGATTAAGTTTTAAATATTTCTACACGATTCGTCAAGTGCTTTCCGGAAAGCTTACATTATTGACAACCCGGCAGATCCCTTTTATATATGCATAAAACCGGAGGCTTAATTTTCGCTTGGAAACCCGCTTTTCCACGCCGCCGTCAGGGCAACAAAGTGCAATTTCATTAGAGCACAAAAAAGGGATTTCCCTGGAAGTTCTAAAACTGATATAATCGCAAAGCAACAAAAAAATAACTTTCTGATTTTACAAAAAACTTGATGGACTCGGAGAAATAAAAACAACATGAACCAAATCAATCATAAAATCGGTTTCATAGGGGCCGGCAACATGGCCGGGGCCATGATCGGGGCAATTATCCGTGCAGGCCTTGCTCCTGCCGAAAACATCATGATAAGCGATCCGTCATCAGCTGCCCGGACGCAGATCCAAGCCTCATGGGGGGTCATTGCCGCAAAAGACAACGCCCAGCTTGTATCAGGTTCTGGCATGGTGGTTTTTGCGGTAAAGCCCCAGATCATAGATGAAGTTTTAAAACAATTATCCCTGGCAGGCGCTTTTGACCTTTGTCCTGCCAGGCGCCTGTTTATCTCCATTGCCGCTGGAATCCCCATGGCCCGTCTTGAAGCGGTTATATATGAGAAAAAAACAGAAAGTGAAAAAAAACAGATGCCTGTGCTCAGGGTCATGCCTAATACACCTGCACTTGCAGGTGCCGGCATGTCAGGGTTATGCGCCAATGAATTTGCAAAGCCCGATGATTTAAATTCAGTACGCACGATACTCGAAGCCATGGGAAAGGCCAGGGTGGTCAAAGAAGACCAGATGGACGCCGTAACCGCCCTGTCGGGTTCAGGGCCGGCCTACGCCTTTTATCTGCTTGAAGCCATGGTGGAAGCAGGGCGCCGGCTTGATCTGTCCGCAGAAGACAGCACGGAACTTGCACAAAGTGCAATTTCCGGAGCCATGGCATTGATTCGGTCCCAGAACATGGATCCTGAAACCTTGCGCAAAAACGTCACATCCCCGGGCGGAACCACAGAGGCTGCCATCAGCGTTTTGGATAAACACCAGGTCAAACAAACGCTTATCTCCGCGGTTATGGCAGCTGCAAAACGATCCCGGCAGCTTAGCCGGACGCAAAACGACTTATAACCAGTTGATTTTCTCCCTTTATTAAATTCCATCCAAACTAACTTAAGAGTTTTAAATTTTAAGCAAAGAATTAAAAATCAAGAAGTTAAGACAGCTTGCATCCTAAAAGCTCTGAAGCGAAAGAATATTCAATAAATACAAGTTGTTGTGAATGAACTTTTGACTGCCAAGCAAACTAAGTGTTTCAAATTTTAAATATTTTTTTTAACATGAAATCATTCTATACCTTCAAAAATCAAAAACTTTTTTTCCTGGCAGCGGCCATAATTTACATCTGGGTCGCCCCGGCAATCACCCCGGCTTTGGCCGGAGACGATCTTCTGACAATGACGGCTTACAGCTCTTCAACCGAAATTTCTGAGCCCGGCCAGAAGATTGACATTGTCGTGAAAGTGGAAGTGGCCGATAAGTGGCATATTCACTCCCATTTACCCAACGAAGACTACTTGATAGCCTCCCGATTATCATTGGCGGGATATCAGGAGCTGTTTGCCCTGGAAAATATCTCATACCCCGCTCCCAGGCAATATCACTTTGCTTTTTCCGATAAACCTGTGAGTGTTTTTGAAAACACTTTTTACATCTCCGGCACCATTGCAATGCAACATCAAGCCGGGCCCGGAAATTATGTAATTCCTCTGGAACTTACATACCAGGCATGCACGGATTCAGCATGTTCGGCTCCTGCAGCGGGCACGGCAGATTTAAAAATAAAAATCACCAACCCAACACCTATAACAGCCAAGCAATCTGATAATTCCGGTGTCCGGCCACTGTCAGACGGCCATGTGATTGCAGATTTTGATGACAGCCAGGATGCCGACAAAGGCCTTTTTTCCCGTATCGCTGCTTCCGGGCTTGCTGTAAGCCTTTTGCTGGTATTTCTCGGAGGCCTGGGGCTGAACCTGACTCCATGTGTTTATCCTATCATTCCAATTACAATAAGCTACTTCGGGGCCCAAAGCGAAGGACGCACCTGGAGGCTCTTTGCCCTTGGCCTTTTGTATGTCATCGGCATGGCCGTGACCTATTCGATAATTGGGGTGGTCAGCGCCATGTCAGGTGCATTTTTCGGCGGACTGCTCCAGCAGCCTGCCGTCATCGCTGCAATTGCAGCTGTTTTTGTATTCCTGGCATTTGGCATGTTTGGAGTATATGACTTCAGGCTTCCTGACAGCTGGGTGGCCCGGGCTTCCGGGTCACGAACCGGTATCATCGGGGCGCTGCTGATGGGCCTTACAATGGGTATAATTGCGGCCCCATGCATCGGCCCTCTTGTTTTAGGCCTTGTGGCTTATGTGGCCGCAGTGGGTGATCCGGTTTACGGATTTCTTTTGTTTTTCTTCCTTGCCCTGGGGCTGGGCAGCCCCTATCTGCTTTTAGCCCTTTTTGCCGGCAAGATAAAAAATCTTCCCCGATCCGGGGAATGGATGGAAGGGGTAAAACATATTTTTGGTTTGATTTTGCTTGCCATGGCGGTCTATTTTGCCACCCCGCTTCTGCCCGCAGCTTTTCGGGAGTTTGCCCTTCCCGTTTTCGGAATTTTGGCTGCTTGTTATGCCCTGTTTTTTGACCGTGCCGGAAATGCAGTCACCATATTTAAACGCCTTAAGATCGGAATATCTCTTGTCGTACTGGGACTTTCCATATTCTGCCTGGTTCCTTCAGAAAGCCAGAAAGCCCAATGGCCCCCATTTTCCGAACCTGCTTACCAGAAGGCTCTGGCAAATCAGCAGAAAATGATTATGGTGTTTCATGCAGACTGGTGTATTCCCTGCAAGGAACTTGACAAAATAACCTTTTCAAGCAAAAGGGTACAGGAAGCACTTGAAAATTTTCAGGTCTTTCAGATTGATCTCACCCTTGCCTCCAACCAGGAAGCCCGGAAGGTTGGCAAACGCTTCGGTGTTCTGGGGGTGCCCACGATAATTCTAATGGATTCCGGCGGCAGTGAGGCTGATCGCATAACAGGCTTTGTTGACGCCGATGAGATGCTTGATACATTATCTGGGGTCAAATAACCGCCCGGCATGGATATAAATAAAACAGGAGGATAAATGACGATAAGACAATTTTTCTGCCTTTTAACGATATTTGCCGCGCTTTTAAGCACCGGAGGCTTTTCGGCTGCCGCCGACGGGCTTGGTGATGAGAAAAACAGCGTAAAATGGTATTCCTATGAAAGCGGAATGGAAAAACTCAGGGAAAGCGGCAAAAAAGGCTTTATTCATTTTTATACGGACTGGTGTTCCTATTGCCGGCTAATGGACGAAAAAACCTTTTCCGATAAGAATGTTGCCGATTATATGAACGGAAATTTCATTTCCATGCGCGTCAATGCCGAAAAGGAGCAAAAAGTGGCCCGGTCCTACAAGGCCAACCGTTTTCCCTTTAATTGGTTTATTGATGACCAGACAGATCCTATAGGCAGTCAGCCCGGTTATATCCCGCCGGAGCAGATGATCCAAATGCTCAAATATGTCCGCACGGAGAGTTATGAAACAATGAAATTCAGTGAATTTGTGCAAACAAAGGAGCAATAAAAACTCTGGAGCACATAATCTTTATGGCCCTTTTGACGCCCGGAAAAGCATAAACACGCAAAGCAGTCCGGCTGCTGCGGCAAGAAGCAGGGGCATCCAGATAAAAGAATTAAAAACCTGTTCCCGCCGGGCCACCCCGATTCCGATAATACCCAGCACGGCCAGGCAAAGTGACAATATTGCAATTATCAGGAAAAACCACCGGCTCCGGTACCAAGGAACAGGGCTTTTTCGAAACATAGGGTTTTTATCTATCTGCATATGTTTTCATTTATCCCATATAAAGTGTCCTATCAAGTCCTGATTAAATACTCGGCCGGAATACCGGCCTTGTTGTTTTCCATGTTACTTTTCATGGGAGGATGTTCGGTTATGAATCCGGTAAATTTTTCAGACGCTGAAAAAACCGGGCATCCCCCGGGGACAATATTGTCGGCTGCCAGCGGCAAGCCCGTTTCCTTTGACGATATGATCAGCGATCTTTTAACAGCCCGTGTTATCTATGTTGGCGAAACCCATACACGGGCTGAGGATCATGAAATTCAGCTCGAAATATTAAAAGCCGTTTTCCGGCATCGCCCGGAACTTGCCGTTGGCATGGAAATGTTTGCCCGGCCATACCAGAAGGTCCTTGATGACTGGTCAAACCAGGTTCTTGCTGAAACAGAGTTTATTCAAAAAACCCACTGGTATGCAAACTGGAAATACGACTTTGGTCTTTATGCCGGCCTGCTCAACTATATCCGCGAGCATAAAATACCCCTTTTTGCTTTAAATATTTCTTTTCACATTCCGTCTAAAATTGCTGCCGGCGGCATTGAATCACTGCTGGCCCATGACCGGGAACAGCTGCCTGAATCCATCTTTCTGGAAGATGATGAGCACAGGCAATATGTATTATCCGTTTTTGAAAAACACGGAAAGATCAGGAATCATTATTCCTTTGAGCATTTTTATCAGGCCCAGTGTGTATGGGAGGACGCAATGGCTGAATCAATCAGCCGCCAGGTCGGCAAAAGTCCAATGATGATTTTTACCGGAAACGGACATATTATCAACAAATTCGGCATCCCTGACCGGGCATTTGCCCGCTTTAAAGCTCCTTTCCGCACCATCATGCCTGTTTCTATTTATTCAGCCGATGATCTTCAGGCCGCGGATTATCTCTGGATTACCGGCCGAAAGGCTGAGGAATCGTAAAAAGCTGTATATCCTGCCACGTCCGTATTTTTGCAGAAAAAAAATCCATTAGCACCTTGGCTGATCGAAGTCGTTAAAATGGAGTTTCCCTCTGCTCCAGGAGCCTTTCCGCAGCCTCAATTTCCGCTCGGTAACCCGCCGCGCAGAAGCCGTCAGGGCAACCATTTGCAATTTCTTTAGAGCCTAAAAAAAAGGATTTCCCTGGAAATCGATTCCAAACGGAACTACTGCATCAAACGCCACGGTCTGTTTCTGATAAAAACACAAGATATTGATTTTTTTAATTGACACATAACTATATATTGTTATATATTTTGGTTATCAAAGGATTTTAAAGGAAGATGACAATCGAGCCACAGTCAGCAATGCCAGACATCATCTAAAAGAGCTGATGCGCTTGATCAGTTCAGGTTATAGGTACACTCAAAAAAGGGGGCGGGAATGTTTACACACATCAAGAAACGTAACAGCAGGACTGTTTCTTTTGAAGCATCTAAAATAACTGCTGCCATTGCCAAGGCCGGCAATGCCACCGGGGAATTTGACCAGCATATGGCCAAAAAACTTATGCTCAGAGTATTAACCCTTGCCCATGAAATGCAGCTTTCAACTCCCCCCGATGTTGAGGAAATCCAGGATATTGTTGAACGCGTACTTATTGAATCGCCTTTTCACAAAACCGCCAAGGCCTATATTCTTTACCGGGAACAGCACAGCCAGATTCGAAACATCACCACCCGTGCCAATGTGGAGCTGGTTGAAAACTATGTCCAAAAAATGGACTGGAAAATTAAAGAAAACAGCAACATGAGTTTTTCTCTCCAGGGCCTTAACAACTATATATCTTCCGATGTTACTGCCGAGTACTGGCTAAACCGCATATATCCTCCCGAAATTAGAAATGCTCATAAAAACGGGGATCTCCATATCCATGACTTAAGCCTGCTTTCGGTCTACTGCGTTGGCTGGGATCTGCAGGATTTGCTTAGGGTGGGATTTATGGGAGTGCCGGGCAAGGTGGAAAGTGCCCCGCCAAGGCACCTGCGCTCGGCTTTAGGCCAGGTGGTCAATTTTTTCTACACTCTCCAGGGAGAAGCAGCCGGAGCCCAGGCAGTTTCTAACTTCGACACACTGATTGCACCTTTTATCCGCTATGACAAACTTACCTTCAGGGAAGTCAAACAGGCTCTGCAGGAATTTGTTTTTAACATCAATATTCCTACCCGTGTTGGCTTCCAGACCCCGTTTACAAATATCACCATGGATTTAAACGTGCCGCGCATGCTTGCTGACACGCCTGTGATTCTGGGCGGACAATACCAGCAGGAAACCTACGGGCAGTTCCAGGAGGAAATGGATACTTTTAACCGGGCTTTTGCCGAAGTGATGATGGAAGGCGATGCCAGAGGAAGGGTCTTTACCTTCCCGATTCCCACCTACAACATCACTGCTGACTTTGACTGGAGCAATCCCAATCTGGACAATGTCTGGAAAATGACCGGTAAATACGGAATTCCTTATTTTTCCAATTTCGTCAACTCTGATATGTCTCCTGATGACGCGCGGTCCATGTGCTGCCGGCTGAGGCTTGACAACCGTGAGCTCAAAAAGCGCGGGGGCGGCCTTTTTGGGGCCAACCCTCTGACCGGCTCCATAGGCGTTGTAACGGTTAATCTTCCCAGAATCGGCTATCTTGCCCAAGACAGGCAGGATTTTTTAACCAGGCTTGAACAGCAGATGCAAAATGCAGCTCAAAGCCTGACCATCAAACGCAAGGTTCTTGAAAAATTTACAGAGCAAAGCCTTTACCCCTATTCCAAATTTTATCTTAGGGCCATCAAGGAGCAAACCGGTACATACTGGACCAACCACTTCTCCACCATCGGCTTAATAGGAATGAATGAGGCATGCATCAACTTTCTTGGCACCGATATCGGAAACCCGGAAGGCCGCGGCTTTGCCGTGGAAATTCTTGATTACATGCGTGGCGTAATTGAACAGCTTCAGAAAGAATCAGGCCAATTCTACAACCTTGAAGCCACCCCTGGTGAAGGTACGGCCTACCGGCTTGCCATGCTTGATAAAAAATCATATTCCGATATTATCTGCGCTAATGAAAAGGAATTTGGCAGCGGAGCAGATCCCTTTTATACCAATTCCAGCCAGCTGCCTGTTAATTACACTGATGATGTTTTTGAAGCCATGGAGCTGCAGGATGACTTGCAGACCAGGTATACAGGCGGAACTGTTTTTCACATTTTTTTGGGCGAACAGATGGTTGAGGCTCAATCAGCCAAAAATCTAATCCGCAAGGTAACGGAAAATTTCCGCATGCCATATTTTACAGTTACCCCCACATTCAGCGTATGCCCGAGCCACGGATATATCAGCGGGCATCATGAAAAATGCCCTGCCTGCCATGAGCCTGCTGAAGTTTACTCCCGGGTGGTCGGCTATCTTCGTCCCATTCATCAGTGGAATAACGGAAAACAGCGTGAATTTGCCATGCGACGGACCTTTAAGGTTGATGGCACCGTAAAAAGTCTGATTTCAGATGGGACCGTAAATAGTTCAAGATCAAGGCTTGCGCGATATTGCACTTTGTTGCCCTGACGGTGGCGTGGAAAAGCGGGTGTCCGAGCAAAGATTAAGCCTCCAGAAGGCTTCCGGCAGCGAGGAAACTCACTTTTCCGCGCCGCCGGTCAGCCAAGGCGCTTATGAATTTGCTTTCTTCAAAAGTACCTCACCGGTTGGATAATCAGCTTTTTGCAAAGCCCTTTAAGGTAAAAATTTGAAACATCCAGTTTAGGTGGCATAATCATGCATATTGGCGGCCTTCTTAAATACTCCCTGATTGATTACCCACCGCACATCAGTTGTGTAATCTTTACCGCGGGATGCAATTTCCGCTGCCCCTACTGCCATAACCCGGATCTTGCCATCATCAGTGCAAAAACCCGGCGCCTTGATCCTGACTATGTCATGAAATTTCTGGCCTCCAGAAAAAAATTTCTCGATGCAGTGGTAATATCCGGGGGGGAACCCACCCTGCATCCCGGGCTTTTTGAATTCTGCAGAGCTGTTAAGGCCATGGGCTTTTCTGTTAAAATTGATACAAACGGAAGTCATCCCGGGATTATTGAAGTGCTTATCAAAAAAGGGCTGGTGGATTATCTGGCCATGGATGTAAAGACCGACCCTGAAAGCTACCAACACTGGATATCCCCCAAAACCGATGCCTGCGCAATCCGCCGATCGGCCAGGACAATCATTGAATCAGGCCTGCCTCACGAGTTTCGCACCACCTGCACGCGCCCCCTTACAGACCAATCAGCCGTTTGCTCCATTGGGGAAATGATATCCGGCGCACAACTTCACGCCTTCCAGCATCTGCAAAATGAAAATGTGCTTGATCCTGATTTTTTCATCCGAAAAAATCGGTTTTATTCTGATGGTGAAATAAAAGAGTTTAAAGACATCATGACAGAATTTGTCCAAAAAGCCATCATCCGGTGATGACGGAATGAATCCCACCCTTGACAGCAGTATTATTTTAAACCTAAACTGAACGCTTAAAATTTTTAAATATTTTTCTACAATCAGATAAAAACAGCTACCATCTTTGATGCACTCGTAAAAAGTCGCTTTTAGAAGG
>JAABTZ010000189.1 GCA_011389605.1 Desulfobacteraceae bacterium | reverse complement strand
CAGACCTGTTTGGCCAGGGAGACGGCAGATACAAGGCTGTTCTTCCCGCACCATGGGTGAATTCCGAAGCCGTGGAATACCTGTTTGTCACCGTGGATCCGGACAAAAAAGTGACCCGCTCTTCCCTGTTTCTCATTGAAGAAGGGCAAACCGAGGAAGCCGCCACCTGGAAGGATGCAAGCGAGGTCGAACAGGTCCGTCTCGACACTGCCCAGGAAGCCATTGAGAACCATGAAGTCTTCCGGCAGCAGCTGCGAGACAATCACCGTAATAACCTGCCGGAGTATCAGAGCGCGGAAAGTGCCGACACCCTGACCGTGCAGACAGAACTGAGCAGGGAAGCGGTTGCTTTAAACGGATTTTATGACAAAGCAATTGTAACCGAAGTTGCCGACAGTGCAAAATACGGGTTCATGGCCAAAGGTCTTTACAACGCCGAGCAGGCGGCTGCAGCCGAGGCCGCCGGAATTCCCACTGTCAAAGCCGGCATGTCAACTCTGACAAAAGTGGGCATTGGCGCACTTGCCGTGGGCGCTGCCGGAGTGGCCGTGGCCGCGTCAGGCGGTTCCGGTTCAAGTTCCAGCCACAGTTCATCTCCTGCACAGGAACTGACATCCCAGACCATTGTTGGAACCTGGAATCTGTCCGGCGACTCAACCAGAGGAGATACTGCCACTGGACAGTTTACTTTTAATTCAGACAGCTCGTTTCTGGCTGAAACAACTGAAATCATTGACGGCAATGAACAGCAATTTTCCAGTCCCGGCACCTGGAGTCTGGTTGGAACAGAACTGAGTCTTAATTATGATGCGGGTGCCAACTATGTGGGCCAGGCCTCGGGGGATTCCAAAAATTTTACACTGACTGCCACCAATAATCCCTGGACCCTTCGGTTCAGCCGATAGCAAAAAAAAATTCTTGAAAAATGGTATATTCTAAATTGCAAAAACAAACCATTATTTTTTGGGTCTTGTTTCTTACTGCCTGGCTGCCGGCCGGATTTGTTTTCCAAATCCGGCCGGCGGGGGCCGTCGCCGGCCCCGGCCTGGAATTGAGCCTGGAGCAGTGCATCCAACTTGCCCTGGCACAGAACCGGAGTCTGCGGCTTTCCCAAAACAGCCTTTCAGTGCGGGAAAAATCCCTGGAAGCAGCCCAGACAGCTTTTGACGTGCTTTATTATCCGGCCGTGGGAGCCGGTACCATTGATGGTGAAAAAGACGTATCTGCCGGCATCACGGCCCGGAAACGTTTCACCCTTGGACCGGAACTGTCTGTTTCCCCACGTGCCGGAACGTTTGTGGACAATTACTCAGCAGAAATGGGGATATCACTTGATATCCCCTTGTTTCGCAATTTTGGAAAAGACATTAACCTTGACCCTATCCGTTCAGGGCAATTTGCCCTCCGATCTGCTGATCGCTCTTTATATCTCGCCCAAGCCAGCACAATTATGTCCGTAATCTCAGCTGTTTATCGAATTATTGACCAGAACAAACGGGTGCAGATAAACCAGGAACAGGTCCAGCGATTCAAGGCGTATGCGGCCCTGGCAGATGCCAAGGAACGGGTCAACCTGGCATCTCCCATTGATGTATACAGATCCTTGATCCGGCTGCGGGATGCGGAAAACCGGCTGTCGGTATCCAGAGAAGCCCTTGATGAAGCTTATGACAATCTTAAAATCATTCTGGCCCTGCCCGTGGATCGGAAAATAAGCGTCCAGGCGCCTTTGGACCTGGAACCTGTGAAAATCAACCTTGAGGCGGCGATTGAAACCGCAATGGAAAACCGGATTGAGCTGGCCCAGAGCCGGGACGCCCATCAGGAATCCCTGCGCCGGGCAAGCCTTTCAAAACAGCGGATTTTGCCGGATATCCGCCTCCGGATGGGATATAACCGTTATGGCCGGGATATGGATTCAATGGGGGATTTAAATTTATCCGAAGACACCTGGCGAATCATGCTAACATCATCATCGGACCTGATGAGGACCACGGAAAAAATCAATTATCAGCAGAGCCTGTATGAAGTGGAAAATGCCCGCCTCAATATCCAAAGCAGCCGGGATGAGATCCAAAAGCAGGTGCGCCGGGAAATGACCGCCCTGGAAAAAGCCCTGGACCGCATCCGCACCAGTGAAAAACAGATTCATGAGGCCCGTGGCAAACGCTCTCTTGCGGAGATTAAATTCAATCACGGACTGGCAGACAACTTTGATGTCATCGAGGCGGAAACCGAACTCCAGCAGGCGCAGATAAATCTGGTAGCCACCCAGGTCGATTACATCGTGGGGCGCTACCGGCTCCGGTCGGCCCTGGGTACACTGGTTGAAAGCACGGGGAGTCACATGCCATGAAGCCTTTATTAAAAATACTTGCAGGAATTTCCGCGGCGCTGATCCTGGTGGGTGCCGGCGCCTATATTGGCCTGTCAGGAACCGAGACCCGGGATGTAAACATCCCCCTGGCCACAGTCAAGCAGCGGGACCTGGTCATGGAGGTAAACACCATCGGAGTGCTTGATGCGGCCGCCTCGCACATGGTCACCTCGGAGCTGAGCAACGCCCGGATAATCGACCTGATAGACGACGGCAGCCGGGTGGAGGCCGGCGAAGTCCTGGTGCGCCTGGACCCCACTGCCTACCAGGAGGACCTGGAGCGCCTGGCAGGCGATATCAGCATGCTGGAATCCGCTGTTGCTGCCAAGGCGCAGCTTCTGGAATGGGAGAAAAACCAGGTGACAAAAGAAATCCAGACAGCCGAGTTCAGTGTCCGGGTGGCGCGTCTGGATCTTGATCAGCTGCGCAAGGGTGAAGGCCCCATGGAGCTGACAAACCTAAAGGAGCAGGCAGACGAACAGCTCGAGGCCAGGAATCGCTATCAGGCTTATCTGTCTGACCTGCAGAAACTCCAGGAGCAGCAGTTTGATTTCACCTATGAAGTGATCCGGGCCAGAGAAAAGCTTGCCCAGTTAAACGACGCACTGGCTTCGGCCCGGTCCAAGCATGTCAATTACCGGGATCATGTGCTGCCGGCTCACATCGAGCGGGGCAAGGCCGAAGTCGAACAGGCCGAAACCGTTCTGGAGCAGACCCGCAAAGGCGGGGTTTACAAAATCGCCCAGGCTGCTGCTTCCTTAAATGAAGTCAGAAGCAAGCTGGAAAACACTCAAAAAGCCCTGGCACTTGCCCGGCAGCGACGGACCAAAACCGTTATCACAGCACCGTCAGCCGGAATTGTAATCCTGTATGAAGCCTTTCGGGAAGGCACCCGGCGAAAACCCCGCATCGGGGACGTGATTCTGCAAAATCAGCCCATCCTTTATCTGCCTGACGTCTCTTCCATGATCGTAAAGACAAAGGTCCGGGAAGTGGATCTGCACAAAGTGGAAATGGGCCAGGCCTGTGATGTATTTGTGGATGCATACCCGAATGAAGCCTATGCCGGCATAATTGGCTTTATCGGCTCTCTTGCCACAGAGGACTACCAGACAGGACACGGGGCCAAGTATTTTCAGGTGACCATTGATCTGGCTGACTCTGATTCCCGGTTACGGCCCGGCATGACCGCCCGGATAGGAATTTTAACCGAGCAGGCCCAAAATACCCTGAGTCTCCCCGTTCATGCGGTGTTTGGCAGGGATCAGAACCGCTATTGCTACCGGTTTACCGGCCGGGAATTTCACCGGGTGGAGGTGGCCACGGGCCGGCAGAACGTCCACTTCATGGAAATCAAAAAGGGTCTGAATTCCGGCGATCGGGTGAGCATGGTCAAACCAGCGGGATTTTCCAATGAATGATCTGCTGATCCGGGCTCAACAGGTCTCCAAGACTTATACATTCGGCGAAAAACGTCTGCAGATTCTGGACCGCATCGATTTTTGCGTTAAAGTCGGTGAATTTGTCGCCATCATGGGGCCGTCCGGATCGGGCAAATCTACTTTAATGCACATTCTGGGTTGCATGGACCGGCCTAGTTCCGGAAAATACCTGTTTTCCGGTGCAGATCTTTCCATGGCAACGGACCGGCAGCTGGCCCGTATCCGGAGCCACAGGATTGGATTTGTCTTCCAGAGCTTTAACCTGATTTTTGGCCTTGATCTGCTTGAAAACGTGGAACTTCCATTTATATACGCCCCCCCGCAGCATAGGAAAAACCGCAAACACGCAATGGAGGCCATCGCTCAGGTGGGCCTGTCCAATCGGATTCACCATCGACCATCCCAGCTCTCGGGCGGGGAGATGCAGCGGGCCGCCATTGCCCGGGCCCTGGCCGTGGACCCGGAACTGATTCTGGCAGATGAGCCCACCGGCAACCTGGATGCCCGAACCGGTCAGGGCATTCTGGACCTGCTTGCAGATCTGCACACAGAGGGCAAGACCATTGTTCTGGTAACCCATGATCGAAATGTGGCGTCCTGCGCCCAGAAAGTCATAACTCTGGAAAATGGCACTCTTCACTGAAATTGCATGCAAATCCAAATCTTTTTTTAATACAGCACTTCGTTCAGTGGGGCGAAACAAGCTTCGCTCGTTTCTAAGTGTACTTGGCGTGGTCTTTGGGGTCATGGCGGTAATGACAATCATCTGCATCGGCCAGGGCGCCAGAAACGAAGCTGTTCGACAAATGGAACAGCTTGGCACCCGCAATATATATCTAAAGCAGTTGGCATTAAGCACTGAGCAAAAGGCAGAAGCCGCCCGGCGCAATGTGGAAGGGCTCAACAACCGTGATATAAAACAGCTTGGGCAAGCCGGCATTGCGATTCAACAGATGGCAAGCCTTAAAGAACTTTCCGTGGAGGTCATTGGCGCCCCTGGTCAGATCTCCCCCCAGGTGGCTGCTTGCAGCGCCAATTATGCCAATGTGTTAAACCTGAAAATGTTAGCGGGCCGGTTTATTAATCAAAGCGATATTGACAGCCATGAACTGGTGTGCGTACTGGGAAGCGATGTGGCAGGCCGGCTGGGAGAAGACGGAAAACTTTTTGAACAGCTTCGCATGGGATCCCAGATGTTTACCATTGTGGGGCATCTTGACCGGATTGATTTCAGCGACTCGGGTTCGGCCGCTGTTTCCGTGCGCAATCACAATGAAATGATTCTGCTGCCCACGGGCACAAGCAAATGGCTGCCCAAGCCCAGGGCTGCAATGGGCAAAAAATCGGAACCAGAAGCTGAATTTTCTGAAATTATTATTAAAATAACCGATTCGCACCAGGTCCTTGCCAGCGCGGGCGTAATCGGCCGGATCATGGAAGAAAGTCACGGCAGTATTCTCGACTACCAGATGGTAGTCCCGCTGGAACTGCTCCGACAGGCCCGCAAAACCCATGAAATGTTTAACTGGTTTCTGGCAGCCATTGCCGGCATTTCACTGATCGTGGGGGGCATCGGCATCATGAACATCATGCTGGCCACAATATCGGAAAGAAAAAAAGAAATCGGCATCCGTCGGGCTGTGGGCGCCACAAAGCTTCATATCATGGCCCAGTTTCTCATAGAGTCTATGCTGTTGACCCTGACGGGGGGAGCAATCGGTGTATTTCTGGGTGCTGCGGCTGCATTTGCCATTGCACTGGCAGCTCCCTGGCACGCAGCCCTGTCTTTTGGGGCTGTTTTTATACCGCTTTTAATGTCTGTTTTTGTGGGTCTGTTTTTCGGCCTTTATCCGGCATACCAGGCCGCCAGGGTAGATCCGATTCAAGCCCTTAGATATGAATAAGAGGTATTATACTCATCTATGACAAAGTCTATTTTCCCCATTTGTCAAGATTTTGCAGAAACGTTTCAGCCCTGCGGATGTTTTGCTCAAGCTCCGGGTCGCCGGGCTTGAGTTCAAGGCCCTGCTGCCATACTTCAAGAGCATGGCCAATATTGCCCCTGGCGTACAAAAACCGTCCCCTGGAAAGCAGAAGATCCACTTCCCGGTCAATTCTTGCCTGCAGACGGTTACGGCAATCAGCGCTTTGCTTCGGCTTTAGGTCCTCCATTTCCGAAAGCAGCTGACGGGCAGCCGACAGATTTCCATTTTCAAGTGCTTCCCGGAAATCAGACTCCAGCAGGGACCATTGTTTTTCAGCCATAAGCTTTTTTTGCCGGCCTTCATCAGCCTTTTCAGCTTTTTTCTGCTCAATGGCCACGGCCCGCTTCTCCTGCTGAATCCGATAAATTTCCGAAAGCATCTGTCGGGCAGCATTGCTGGGCTCAAGGCGGTTTGAAATGGCCAGGGCCCTTCCTGCAATGCCATACTCCTGATTTTCCATGGCCTGGCGTCCCTGATCAAACAGAAGAGCTGCAGTGTTTTCAACTTGTTTCTGGAATTTTTTATACCGGGTGTTGAAGGAATCCTGATCTCCGGCTGCGGAAATAAGTTTTTCCTGGGATGTGCGCACGGAAAGAAGATATTTGCCACGGGCAAGCAAAATTTCGCGCTGGCTTTCAATGATAATTTTCCGGCGCATTGCCTCGTACTGCCTGCGCTGGTTTTCCAGGGCCCGACGGCCGGGAAACTGCCCAAGGGTCTTGTCA
>JAABTZ010000188.1 GCA_011389605.1 Desulfobacteraceae bacterium | reverse complement strand
GGGTGGGGGTCAATCATCTGGAGGGGCATTTAAACTCAGTGTTTTTGTCCAAAACTGTCCCGGATTTTCCGTTTGTGGCTCTTTTGGCATCAGGCGGGCATACCAGCATTTACCGGGTCTTATCCCATACCAGTGCTGAGTGTCTCGGTCAGACACGCGATGATGCAGCAGGAGAGGCATTTGACAAGGTTGCCAAGATGCTGGACCTCGGATATCCGGGGGGGGCCGCTATTTCAGAGCTTGCCTCTTTAGGTGATCCTGGAAAATATAAATTTCCCAGGGCGTATCTGGATAAGGAGGCTTTTGATTTTAGTTTTTCCGGCCTCAAGACTGCTGTCAGGCGTCACATCGAGACTCATGACGATTACAAGGATCACCTGGCAGACATTGCAGCCGGCTTTCAGGACGCAGTAGTTTCCGTGATGGCCGATAAGCTCATTTTTGCTTCAAAAACTTACGGGTGCAGCAATATTGCCATTGTCGGCGGCGTGGCGGCAAACGAGTGTTTGCGCACACGGGTTGCTGATCTTGCCGAAAAGCATGGCAAGACGCTGTTTGTTCCGGACATAAAGCTTTGCGGGGATAATGCTGCCATGATTGCCTCTGTTGGCTATCACCTTCTAAGCGATCCGGAAGGGTCCCCGGGGCAGCTTGACGATGATGTATACTCCCGGGTAAAATCTGTTTGATGGCAACGTAAAAAGCTGGTTTTCAGATGGCGCCGTAAAAAGTTCAAGATCAAGACTTGCGCGATTTCGAAGAATGCAGCGTGCTTAGCCGTACGTGAAATTCTTCAGAAATCGCGCGTAACGCAGATATTGGACTTTTTACGGTGCCATCCTATTTGTTGAGCTGGTATTTCCGCACGGCCCGGTTGTGTTCTTCCAGGGTGGTTGAAAAATAATGGCTTGTTTGTGAATCGGCCACAAAGTAAAGATATGGGGTATCAGCCGGATAAAGGGCGGCCTTAAGCGATGCCCGGCCGGGGTTGGCAATGGGACCTGGCGGAAGGCCCTTGCGGGTGTAAGTGTTGTAGGGTGTGGGGGTCCTTAAATGCTTTCGGGTGAGGTTGCCGTCAAAATTTTCAATGCCGTAGATCACGGTTGGATCGCTGTCTAAGCGCATGTTTTTTTTTATTCTGTTGTGGAACACCGATGCGACTGTCTCGCGTTCTTCGGCATTGCCTGTTTCCTTTTCGATAATGGATGCCAGGGTGACGATTTCATGGACTGAAAAGCCCATTTTTTCAGCACGATTTTTCCATTCCTGGTCAAACACATTTTTAAAGCGGTTTGTCATGGTCTGGATGATTTTTTGACCAGTTACTGGCTTTTCAAAATAATAGGTTTCCGGAAACAGGTAGCCTTCAAGGCTTTGGGCTGCGATGCCCATTTTCTCGGCTGTTTTTGGATCAGTGGCCTCCCGGATAAAGTCAGCCCTGCTGCACAGCCCGGCTTCTTCCATATTCTGGGCTACCTGGTAGAGGTTTAGGCCTTCGGCAATGGTCACCCGGTGTAAAAATACCCGGCCCTGGCAAAGCTGTTTTATGATCTGGTCAGGGGTCATTTTGGCCGAAAGCCTGTATTCCCCGGCCTTAATCGAGGTTGTGGCCTTGCGCAGGGTAGCCAGAATTTTAAACCTAACGGGGCTTTCAACAAGGCCGGCTTCTTCTATAATCCCGGCTGCCTCATTAAATCCCGCACCCGGAGGGATCTTTACATGGCGTGGTTCTCCCGCCTCAGGATTGACAGGACTGCCCGCGTAGCGGCTAAGATCCCAGGCCAGCAGGCCGGCGGCAGCCGATGCTGCGGCAAGACATAAAATCAATATTATGAGAAGTTGTTTTTTCATATGAATCGGCAACAAGGAGATCATAAAATCATGCGTAAATCAACCCAAAAACAAGAATACAAAGGCTTTGAGCAGGGGCCCATCAGGCCGCCGAGTGAAGCATCCAGCCTGCTGATACGCGTTACCCGCAACTGCCCCTGGAACAAGTGTGCATTCTGTCCCGTTTACAAGGGTGAAGCGTTTTCTCTTAGGCCTGTTGGGCACGTTAAAAAGGATATCGATGCAGTGCACTCCAATGTGCTGGCTCTGAAAAAAATGAGTGATGCCTCCGGCCAGATTTCCCGGGCAGATCTTGATGATTTTCTGGCAAAGCTTTCAGATTCAGAAAAGCAGGCCTTTTATGCGGCCTTAAACTGGTATGCCTCAGGCATGGAGTCCGTGTTTCTCCAGGATGCCAACAGTATGATAATTTCCCCGGAAGAAATGGTGGAAATCCTGCAGCATTTAAAAAACCGGTTTCCATGGGTGATGCGCATTACCACCTATGCACGCTCCCACAGCGTGGCCCGGATCAAGGATGATCAGCTCAAGGCCATTGCTGATGCCGGCTTAAACCGTATCCATATCGGCATGGAATCAGGCAGCGATGAGGTGTTAAAGTTTGTGCGAAAAGGAACCACAAAGGATGAGCACATAAGGGCCGGTCAAAAAGTGGCGGCCGCAGGCATCCAGCTTTCAGAATACGTGATGCCGGGTCTGGGGGGCAGGGCGCTTTCCCGAACCCATGCCCTTGAAACCGCTGATGCCTTAAACCAGATCAATCCCGACTATATCCGCTTGCGTACCCTGGCCATTCCAAGCAGTGTTGCCATGTTTGAAGATTATCAGGCCGGCAGATTTGACAAGCTTACAGACAAAGAGGCTGCAGAGGAAATCCTTTTGCTTTTAAAGAGCCTGGAGGGGATTTCAAGCCGCATTCGCAGCGATCATGTCCTGAATCTGTTTGAAGAAATCGAGGGCATCCTGCCTGAAGACAGGGACCGGATGATCGGTGTAGCAGAACGCTTTCTGGCAATGGACCCCCATGATCAGATGCTTTATCAGGTAGGCCGGCGTCTTGGTCAACTTCGTGGTCCCGATGATCTCAAAAATACAAAGGTCCGGGAGGAACTTGAAAATTTATGCAGCAAAAACGCAATTACACCTGAAAACGTCGATTTGTTCATTGACGAGATGATGAAGCGTTTTATCTGATGACCCATGGCCTGTATATTCATGTTCCGTTTTGCATCCGCAAGTGTCCGTACTGCGATTTTTATTCCGTGGAAGATCTTTCGGCAATAGAGGTGTATCTAAAGGCCCTGGTTTCGGAAATGCAGATGCGGGCTGAAGGCTTTGCCGGCGCGGTTTTTGACACGGTTTATTTTGGAGGCGGCACACCGTCTGTTCTGGGGGCTTTGCGGATTTCAAAGATTCTGGAGGCCGCAAGCCGGCATTTTTCAATTCAAACGGATGCGGAAATCACCCTTGAGGCCAATCCCGGAACCCTTAGCTGCAGCAGCATGGCGCAATACAGGTCAGCGGGTGTAAACCGTATCAATATCGGAGTTCAGTCCTTTAATGACTTCAGTTTATCTTTTCTGGGAAGAATTCATAGTGCCCGCAATGCAGTTGAAGCCCTGGACGGAGCCCAAAAAGCAGGTTTTTCCAATATCGGCATGGATCTTATCTACGGGCTGCCCGGTCAGAGCAACGGTGCCTGGCAAAAGGATCTGGCTGCTGCCGCAGCCTTTGCACCGTCTCATATTTCCTGCTACATGCTCACCTATGAGCCTGCAACTCAAATCACAAAAGACATGGATGCCGGGCGGTTTGAGGCATTGCCCGAAAAGCGGGTCGCTGACATGTTTGTTAAGGCCTCAAAATTTCTTTCAGCCAGGGGCTTTTGTCATTATGAAATCTCCAATTTTGCCGCGTCTGAAAATGAATGTTCACGACATAACCGGAAATACTGGCAAAACCACCCCTATCTCGGCCTGGGCCCTTCTGCTCATTCATATGCTGAGCCTGAGCGCTTCTGGAACTGCAAGGATTTAAAGCATTACACAGCCTCTTTGTCAGCGGAATGTCTGCCCACGGCCCGCACTGAAAGCCTGTCAGCCCCGCAGATGATGATGGAATCAATTTATCTGGGCCTGCGCCAGGCAGACGGCATTGATACAGTAAAATTTGAAAAACGCTTTGCCGTGGATTTCAATCAGATATTCGGTCCGGTTGTAAAGCGGTTTGTAAAAAGCGGCCATGGCCTGGCAGATGAATCCGCTTTTCGCTTAACCTGCCGGGGGATGCTTTTTGCCGATTCCATTGCCCTGGAAATGACCCGGATGATTTAGGTCAACAGGGCTTCGGCTGGTGGGCTTGCTGAGGTAGGCCGTGGCCCGGCGGGCGCCTGCCTGGTGTTTATGCACCTGCCTTTTTGCGCAGCTTGCGCACGTCGCCTACCCGGATAGTTATGTTTTCCGAATCAAAATATTCAAACAACGGGATTGTATATTTTCTTGATGCCCCGGTCATTTCCTTGAACTGCCCGGGATTGATATCCTGGTTTTCAGTCAGAAAATCCATAAGCTGTGATTTTAACCGTGAAATTGCCTCGGCATGGAAAAAAAGTTCTTCCTTGACCCGGATGATACGGCCTTCATCAACCAGGTGCATGAGAACATTTTTTGTCTGGGCGGAATCCGTGCCAATCGTCTGGACAAGTTCCTTGAAATAAGGAGGCTGCAGACTTTTTTCCGCGTAAATATCCAGGATTTTTTCCTTAAGGTCTGTCTGGTCTGTCTGCAGCGTCACCTGGTGGCCGGCAAGTCTTACACTGTCATCGGTTTGTTCAATTTCTTCTGTTTTAATCAGAAGGTTGAGCATCTGGTTAAACAGCCGCGGAGTTTCAATGTCGGCAAACTTGGAGCGAAGCTCGCCCTTTGGCATGCCGGCTTTTAAAGGATTGGCCTTATGATATGCAGACAGCCTGGTTGTTACATCACTGCGAAAATTTTCAAAAGTGGACTGATGGACAAATCGCCTTTGGCTGCGCTCTGTCTGGATGATGGTCCTGGCTGACAGCAGCTTGGCCATGGACGTTTCCAGTGATTTGTCGCCCAGGCTGGTTAGAACTTTGAGCTCGGCAAAGGAGCGCTCCTCAAAGCCTGCCATTTCAATGTGGGCGGCGATAAGCGATTGGGCATCGGCTTGACAGAGGCGTTCTATGCTTTCAATGGATTCTTTGCGAAACCGTTTATGCTTGGGCGGTGCCGGATTTAATACCCTTCCGCCCCCAAGGGTGCGCACAGGCGAATAGCTTCTGATAACAAATTTGTCGTCGCGAACACAGACCACGGGGCCTTCAAGACGGACCTGGACCAGGGCGGTCTCACCCGGCTCGAGCGCCTCCCGGTCAAGCAGCACAATGTGGCAGGGCATCTGGGAGGTACCAATGTGGAAGCGCACCCGCTCCCGGTTTTTCATTGGCCGCTCGTTGCTTTCAAGCAGTTTGAGCTCCACGTCAATCATGTAGGTCGGGATAAGAGTCTCAGGTCTTGCCAGCACATCTCCGCGGTTGACAGCATATCTGTCCACACCCTGAAAATTAATGGCTGTGCGCAGGCCGGCTTCGGCGGTTTGCACGTATTGATCATGTACCTGGACCCCGCGGACTTTGGTGGTAATCCCAGATGGATAGACCATCACAGTTTCTCCCAGGCTTATCTGCCCGGAGACAAGGGTGCCGGTTACCACTGTGCCGAATCCTTTCATTGAAAAAACACGGTCAATTGGCAGCCGGAAAATACCGGTTGCGGTGCGCTCGGGAAGGGCAATGCAGTAGCGATCCAGGGTCTGGATAAATTCGTCAAGCCCCTGGCGGCTAACAGAGGATACGGGAACAATGGGGGAATCGGCCAGAAAAGTATCAGCCATAAAATCGCTTACATCTTCGGTCACCAGCTCCAGCCATTCTTCATCCACCATGTCGGTCTTGGTCAGGGCCACAAATCCGTAACGGATGCCAAGCAGGCTGCAGATCTCCATATGCTCCCGGGTCTGGGGCATCACGCCTTCGTCTGCGGCAATGATCATGACCACCACGTCAATGCCCGTGGCGCCGGCTACCATGTTTTTAACAAATTTTTCATGGCCGGGGACGTCGACTACGCCGATGTGCAGGCCGCTGGGAAGGTCAATGGAGGCAAAGCCAAGCTCTATGGTAATTCCCCGGCGTTTTTCTTCCTGGAGCCGGTCTGTGTCGGTTCCGGAAACCGCTTTTACCAGGCTGGTCTTTCCGTGGTCTATGTGCCCGGCCGTTCCGAGGATGATTTGTTTCAAGGCAAATTCCCTGTTACTGCTTGTTTCGATTGTGGATCCATTCCATGCCGTAGGCCGACCCCACAAGTGCGGCAAAAAGGCCGACCGCAAGCAACGGTCCGGATCCGGGAAAAAATAACCGGGCCAGGATGACGGCAATTATGCCGCCTGTGATAATTCTGACAACCGCCTTTGTGGCAGGATTCACCATAACCTCCGATTTATCATTTAAAACAATTGTGATTACGCCGTAAAAAGTCGAGTATCTGTGTTATACGCGATTTTTCAGAATTTCACGTACGGCTAACTACTCTGCACTCTTCAAAATCGCGCAAGCCTTGATCTTCAACTTTTAACGGAGCCATCTAAAATAAGACTTCTTGATTTTACTTAAAACTTAATCACTTAAAACTTAACACTGCCTGTAAAGAAGACTT
>JAABTZ010000187.1 GCA_011389605.1 Desulfobacteraceae bacterium | reverse complement strand
CTTGAGATATACCTTGAACGAATGAAGCGGGAATACAGCGCGTCAATTATCGCAGGCCAGCCCCAGGTGGCCTACAGGGAAACCATCACCCAGCAAAGCAGTTTTGACTATACCCACAAAAAACAAACAGGCGGCTCCGGCCAGTTCGGCCGCATAGTGGGACAAATGGAGCCGGTGGAAGCTGAGTTTGAATTTGAAAGCAGGATCACGGGAGGCTCCATCCCCACTCAGTTCATCCCTGCCTGTGAAAAGGGTTTTAAGGAGTGCATTAAAAAAGGCCCGTGGATGAAGTATCCGGTAACCGGTATCCGGGTTGTGATAACAGACGGAGCATTTCATGCCGTGGACTCCTCGGAGATGGCATTTCAGGCCGCCGCCAGAGGCGCGTTTCAGCAGGGATACAATCGGGCACAGCCTGTGCTGCTTGAACCGGTAATGAAAGTGGTGGTTGAAACCCCGGACGAATTTCAGGGCAATGTCATGGGATCACTGAACCAGCGTCGGGGCATTATAATCGGGGCCCATGATGAAGGTGTTTCAACTGTCATAGAAGCCAATGTGCCCTTGGCGGAAATGTTTGGCTATTCAACGGTGCTGCGATCCCTTACCCAGGGCAAGGCACAGTTTACCATGGAATTTGCGGCATACAAGGAAGTGCCAAAATCCGTACTCGAAGAAATTCAAAAAAAACGTGAACAAGAATCAAAAACCGCCAAACAGTAGCAGGCATTGGCTGTATTCACAAGATTTTACCGCATAAGCGGTCATAACATTTATTCAGACTGCCAAAGGAACCCAAACCTATGCAGAATCATAAGCTAATTTTACGAGATCCTTTGAAAATGATCGGCGACAACGCTGCCGAAAGCATTGCAAAGGGGGGTTTTGCCGCCATTCTCGCCCGGGCCGGGGTGGGCAAAACAGCCCTTCTGGTCCAGCTGGCCCTTCATGCAATGGTCAGCGGCAAAAACGTGCTTCATATAAGCACCGACGACCCGGTCGACAAGGTCAACCTATGGTATCAGGAAGTATTCAACAGGCTGACCCAGACCAGCAGCGCACCACAGGGTGAAAAACTCTGGGACCAGCTGCTTTATAAGCGCTTTATCATGACTTTTGAAACTGAAACCTTCAACCTTGACAAAGTACAGAAACGAATCTCGGAACTTATGTCCAACGGCATTTTTCAGCCGCAGGTGATAATGATTGACGGATTTTTCTTTAATGAAATCAGCCGCCCGCAGTTAAACGGTCTAAAGGATCTGGCCGCAGCCAGCGAGATGACTTTCTGGTTTACCGTGCGCACCCACAGAGACGAGCCCGTTGATCCCTCTGGTCTGGCAGCTTCATTTTTGCCTTTTACCGGGCTTTTTGAACTGATGCTCCAGCTTTACCCGGATAAGGACAGGGTTTATCTTAAGCACCTGCTGCTCCATGCTCCTGGAAAAGATCCGGAGAAGAAACCGGAATTATACCTGGATCCGGCCACTCTGCTGGTGAGCAATGCCTTTGTTGAAGCATAATGAATATTGCCGTTGCCTTAAGCGGCGGCATCGATTCACTGGTGGCCGCCCATTTGCTGAAAAAAAAACATGGCGTTGTTTTCGGTATTCATTTTAAAACTGGTTATGAAAAAAAACAACACCCCCAACCCAATGGGCAGCTTGCCGACACAGCCGATATTCGGTTGCAGGAAATGGCCCGGCAGCTCGATATTCCTTTGCATATTATCGACTGCCGGCAGGCATTTAAAAAATGCATCGTTGATTACTTTCTATCCTCCTATCAGTCCGGCTTAACTCCAAACCCCTGCGTGCAGTGCAACCGGGACATAAAATTCGGCATTGCAATGGAGGCAGCAGCACGGCTCGGGGCAACCCATCTGGCAACCGGCCACTATGCCCGTGTCCGCAAACAAAACGACAGATGGCAGCTATTGCGGGGATCAGATCCCCAAAAGGACCAGTCCTATTTTCTCTCCATGCTTTCTGCCGCTCAGCTGGCGCGCGCCGTTTTTCCCCTGGGCGGCATGAAAAAAGAGCAAGTCAGAGATCTGGCCGCACAAAAAGGTCTCAATCCGGTTTCTATCCATGAAAGCCAGGATATATGCTTTGTGCATCACAATCATTATTCGGAACTTCTCGAAGAGCAATGCCCTCAGGTCTTTAAGCCCGGAGAGATAATGGACACGGAAGGAAAACATATAGGCACGCACAAGGGCCTTTACCGCTATACAATAGGCCAGCGGCGCGGCATTGACTGCCCGGCTGCATCAGCCTATTATGTAGTTGAAATCAATGCCGCACTTAATCGACTTGTTGTAGGATTTAAAAATTCATTGTATAAAAAAGAATGCATCATCAACCATGTTAACTGGCTGATGGATAAACCAGACCAACCGGTTGCCGTCAGCGCCCGAATCCGGTACCGCCATGCCGGGGCCCAGGCCGAAATAAAACCCCTGGAAAACAACCGGGCGGCAATCCGGTTCAAACATCCCCAAAAGGCGATAACCCCAGGGCAGGCGGCCGTGTGCTTCTGCCGGGACATGGTGGTGGCCGCCGGCTGGATTGAAAACAGCAAATTATGAACAAAATCCTGCAAATAATAACCCTTGGCTGCAAGGTCAACCATGCTGAATCCGAAGCTCTGGCAGCCGACTTCCTGCAAAAAGAAACCTGGAAAATCGGCCGCCGCGAGGATCAGGCCGATCTTTGCATTATAAACACATGTGCTGTTACCCAAAAAGCAGCCATGCAGTCCCGTCAGGCCATTCGCAAAGCCATCCGGGCATATCCAAAAGCGCTTTTCGTGGTCACGGGCTGCTATGCCCAAAATGACCCTGAAACCATTGCCGGCATCAAAGGTGTTGATTATGTAATCGGTCAGGGGGAAAAGCACCGGGTCAGGCAAATTATAACATCTCCGGCCAAAAGCAGCTCTGAAGAATTTTTCCCTGTAAAAGTTTCCTCCCCGGTAATCTGCCATACCGATATTTTAAGCCGCAGGCATTTTGATCCCATGCCAGCGCCTTCAGCCTGCGGAATCCGGACCAGGCCGTTTTTAAAAATTCAGGACGGCTGCAATTCTTTTTGCACCTACTGCATTGTCCCCTATACCCGGGGGCCGGCCAGAAGTATGCCGATAGAAGCCGTTGTTTCAGAATTCAGGGCTCTTGCAAAAAACCGCCCCCCTGAAATTGTAATATCAGGGGTTCATATAGGGAGGTACGGCAAGGATCTTTTACCCCGGGTCAGCCTGACAGAACTTCTGCCCATTTTAGACTCGGTTGAAGGCACACACCGCATAAGGCTTAGTTCCATTGAGCCTGCAGAAATAACAGACGAACTGCTTTGGGCCATCTGCAATTCAAAAAGCATCTGCCCGCATTTTCACGTTCCCCTTCAAAGCGGTGATCCTGAAATTCTCAAAAAAATGAGGCGGCCTTATTCTCCTGAAACCTTTGCAGACCGCATAAAAGCCATTCACCGCCTTTTTCCTGACGCAGCAATCGGCGCCGACGTTATAGCCGGTTTTCCGGGTGAAGACGATTCGGCCTTTGCAAGGACCTTTGGGCTAATTGCGGCCCTGCCCGTGACATACTTGCATGTTTTTCCGTTTTCCGCCCGCCCTGGAACCCGGGCTGCAGGTTTTGACAATCCCGTGCCAACGCAGGTGATCAAAAAGCGCTGCCACGAACTGCGACAGCTTGGCCGAAAGAAAAAAAAGCAGTTTTATGAACAGATGACAGGAAAAATACTTGACGTAGGCATTGAAACTTCAGAAAACCATATGTCAGGATTATCCAAAGGCCTTAGCACAAATTACATACCAGTATACGTTGAAAACGCCTGCGGAATGCAGAACATGCGCATCACGTGTCAAATCACCGGAGCCGCTTCAAACGAAGCCCTGCAGGGAAAGGCGGTTTACGGGATACTATCGGAGCGAGCATCATGAATCACGTTAAAACACAGCAAAAAACCACCTACTCTATTTCCGAGCTCGCAGATGAACTCGATATCAGCACCCGGGCCATAAGGTTCTACGAGGAAAAGGGGCTGATTACCCCCGAACGCACCAAGGGCAACCACCGGATCTATGACAAGCGGGACCGGGCCCGGCTCAAACTTATTTTGCGCGGCAAGCGCCTTGGCTACTCCCTGGACGAAATCGCTGAAATGATTGGTATGGGCAACTTTGACACAGACGAGGACAAGCAGCTCAAAAAAGCATACACCTATGGCAGGAAAAAACTAAAGGAAATAGAAAGCCGCATGGAAGAACTCGATATCCTCAAACAGGACCTTCTAACCGTGCAGGAAAAAATCTTAAACCGCTTAAAGCAGCTCAATCTCAAACCGCCCCGGTAAAACCGGCTTTTACGTGAAAGCCGCCAGGTTGAAAAACTGCAGTGTATCCTTTGCATGCTGGATATATTCTTCTCTTTCCAGGCCCAGCATCGGACGGAAGAAATTTTCTCCCGAGACAAAATTGTGGATGGCATTCATAATGTAGAGCACCTTCAAACGAGCTTCCACAGGCACATCCTTTCGGTCCGGGGCAATCCCCATGGAATAGGCTATATCGGAAATATACTCAGGCACCCGGAAATCAAGCAGGTTGCCGTGACGGGTTTTCATGAAATATCTATGGAGAGTCAGATTGGAAATCTCCGGATTTTCAAACAGATAATCCACTATCTGCTCAATGGCTATATCGAGCCGGTCAGCCAGGGGTTTTCCCTTGATAATCTTTTCCACCTCGATTAGCTTGATGCCGAGCCCGTCATTGATATCCCGGATCACTGCCTCGTATAAATCGCCTTTTTCCCCCCAGTGGTAATAAAGTGTCGAGATATCAATTTCAACGGCCTTGGCAATCATTCTGGTAGTGGTGCCGTGAAATCCGTATTCCCCGAAGATCTTTCGGGCCGCTTCAAGAATGCGTGCCTTCATGGATTCAGGATTCTGCTTTGCCTTTTGAAGAGAGGTAGCCATAATTTTTTATATCTGCCTTAAAGGTTTGATGACACCTTAAAAAGTCCAATATCTGCGTTACGCGCGATTTTTCAGAATTTCACGTACGGCTAAGTACGCTGCATTCTTCAAAATCGCGCAGGCCTTGATCTTGAACTTTTTACGGCACCATCTGAAAACCGACTTTTTACGAGCGCATCAGGTTTGATGGCATCAAGTAATACCCTGGCTGGCCAAAGACTCGATCCGTGAATCATTATAGCCAAGCTCAAGCAGTATTTCCCGGGTGTTTTCCCCGAATTCCGGAGGAAAACCCGAAACCTTGGGGGGGGTGTGGGAAAGCTTGGCCACAGCCCCGATGGCCTTTAGTCTTCGCCCATTTTTTCCAGCCAGCTCAAGGACCATTTCCCGCTGGGAGAAAAACGGATCTTCAAGTACCTCGGAAAGGTGTTTTACCGGACCCCAGCAGATTTCCAGGCCTTTAAGGGTTTTTTTCCATTGATCCAGGGTGCGGGACCGAAACTGTTTTTCAAAAAATTCCAGAATTTCCTTTCTGCGTTCATCGTTATACTGCAGCGGGGCATATTGGGGCACCTCAAAAAAAACGCAGAGGTTTTTCCAAAAACGGTTTTCCACAGCACCAATGGAAAGATATCTGCCGTCTTTGGTTTCATAGGTATTGTAGCAGGCATACCTGTGGGACAGAAACCAGTCGCCCCGACGTACATTCTGGCCGGCGGTCTGCTGGATATTTAAAGCCAGTGAAAGCAGGCTCAGGCAACCATCAGTCATGGAAATATCAATATACTGGCCCTGCCCTGTTTTTTCGCGCGCAAACAGTGCCATCATGATTCCTATGACCGCGTTCATGCCTCCGCCGGCAAGGTCTGCGATCTGGATTCCCGGAATTACGGGACGCCCGGCTGCCTCGCCTATGAGATCAAGCACTCCGGCCAAACTCAAATAATTTGCGTCATGGCCAACCTCGCCTGCATAATCCCCGATCTGTCCGTATCCTGTGATGGAACAATAAACAATGGACGGATTGACTGCCCGTACAGAGTCGTAATCCACGCCCAGCCGCCCGGTAACTCCAGGCCGGAAGCCTTCAAGCACAACATCTGCGTTCCTGACAAGTTCAAAAAAAATCTCCCTGCCGGGCTCTGATTTCAAATTGAGTGTCATGTGCTGCTTGCCGCGGTTAACTGTGTTGTCAGGAAAATACTCTTCGGCAAAACGCCGGTCTTCAACGGCAATTACCCGGGCTCCGTGATCGGCCAGGATCATGGAGGCATAGGGGCCGGGCAGAAGCCGGGAGAGATCGAGTACAATAACGCCTTTTAAGGCGCCGGTTTTGGCATGAGCCATATTTTTTCCTCCAAATGGAGCTTGCCTGATTGAGTAAAAAAGGCTATGATTAATTATCTGTTGCCATCCAACGCTTGATTCCATCAAACGATGTATAACTTATTCAGGTCATTCATGTCAATCAGGAATCAAAAACCTAAAAGCTCAGGAAAAATCTTGCCATTGAAATTTTGACGGCTTCGTAAAAAGTCCAATGTCTGCGTTACGCGCGATTTTTCAGAATTTCACGTACGGATAAGTACGCTGC
>JAABTZ010000186.1 GCA_011389605.1 Desulfobacteraceae bacterium | reverse complement strand
TGACACAGGCAGGCAGAAGCCCGTTGTGTACCCGGTCTTTGCACATGGTGCATTTGGCCATGCGGCCGGTGGCATGATCAGCCCTGGGGATGTCATAAGGGCAGACATGCCTGATATCCCCGGAATTGATCTGATTTAACAGGTCATTGTACAGAACCGCACCGGTACTGCTGTCAATGGTGACCGCACCCGGTGCGATCATGTCGGCCATGTCCTTGCACGACGGATGAACGCAGTGCCGGCACTGATCTGAAAAAAAATACCAGACCGGTGTGTTGTCAGGCCGGCAATGCTCCTCAAAACGCACAAGCTTATAGGTTTCAAAACCCAAATCATCTGGATTCTGATAGCTTCCCAGATTTTCCGTGCTTGTGGACGGAAGCTGGTTCCATTGTTTGCAGGCCAACTGGCAGCTCCGGCATGCAGTGCACAGGGTTGTATCTATAAAAAAGGCTTTGCCGCTCATCCATCCATCTCTTTATAATTTTTCAATGTTGACCATAAAGGCCTTTGTCTCCGGAATCAGGGAATTTGAATCACCCGAGGCCGGGGTCAGCAAATTGGCAGAATCATCGCCGTTTTTGGGATATACCCATCCGAAATGCCAGGGCATGCCGATCTGATGGACCACATGGCCCTTGTTTTAATTTTTTCCGGGTCCATGCCAGGGCCCTGCCAGAAAGAGCCGGTTTCGTTTTCAAACATGTTGACATTGACCATCCAGTCCAGGGAGGCCAGGGCCTGGCGGGTTTTATTGGCATTGGCGCCCGAAGATGCCGGATTCTGGCCCCATGCAAAAAAACCGCTGAAGGTGCCCTTATACATCTGGTCAAACAAATCCATCCAGGAGCAGGTCTGGTCATCATCAATCTTTGGCAGCCAGTGGTAGCCGAATTCGTTGTCGGCCGTAGCATTTTTTCCAAAAAAAGATTTAAGCAGGCTCACTGAATATTTTGGATAATTGCTCCACCAGTTTGCACTCAGGGAGTCCTTGTTTATTGAGGTGCAGGCCTTGTTGTAGGCATCAAGACTTGTCTGGGAGGCTTTTGGAGTTTTCAGATATCCGGGCCATATGTGATACAGGATACCATGGTCAGTGGAGCCCTGAACATTTGACTCTCCGCGCAGGGCGTTTACACCGCCGCCGGCAACGCCCATGTTTCCCAGCAGCAGCTGGATAATCGCCATGGCCCGGATGTTCTGGACGCCCACCGTGTGCTGGGTCCAGCCCATGGCATACATGACCGTGCCGGCTTTGTCTCTGGCTCCGGTGGATGCGTAAGCTTGGTAAATCTGTTCCAGCTGCTTTCGGGGGGTGCCGGTGATGGAAGAAACCGTGTCCGGATCATAACGGCGAAAGTGTTTCCTTAAAGCCAGAAAAACGCACCTGGGATGCCTTAGGCTCTTGTCTGTTTTGGGGTTGCCGTTTTCATCGGATTCAAATGCCCACAGGGTTTTGTCATAGGTGCGTGTTTGGGGATCAAATCCTGAAAACAGGCCGTCTTTGAAATCAAAGCTGTCTTTCAGGATAAAGCCGGCATTGGTGTATTCGGCCACGTACTGCCTGAAATATTTTTTATTTTCAAGGATGTATTTGATCATCCCGCCCAGAAAGGCAATGTCGGTTCCGGACCTTAGCTGTGAGAAATAATCGGCCTGGGATGATGTGCGCGTAAAACGTGGATCCACACTGATTACCAGGGCACCCTTTTTTCTGGCCTCGTTGATCCATCGAAAAGAGACGGGATGGTTTTCCGCCGGATTGGCGCCCATGATAAGAATGCAGTCACTGTTTTTAACATCAATCCAGTGATTGGTCATTGCACCGCGCCCAAACGACTCTGCCAGAGCCGCCACAGTAGCGCTGTGTCAGATACGGGCCTGATGTTCAATATAGGTAAGGCCCATGGCGCGCATTATGGCCTGGACCAGCCAGCATTCCTCGTTATCCAGGGCCGCACTGCCGACATGGGCAATGCCCCGGGTGCGGTTTACAATCCGGCCCTTGTTGTTTTTGTGCTGAAAACTGTCATCACGGCTTTTCTTGATTCTTTTTGCGATCATCAACAGTGCCTGCTCCCAGGACACCTCCACCCACCCGGAACTGAATGGCTTTCTATAAAGAGGGGTTGTGATCCGGTTTTCATTGTTTACCAGCTGGCTCAGGGCTGCACCCTTGGCGCACAAAGTGCCTTCGTTAATTGGGTGATCCGGGTCGCCCTCGATGTTGATTATCTTTCCGGCGCCTGTGTTTTCGGCATGAATGATAAGGCCGCATCCAACTGCGCAGTAGCAGCAGATGCTTGTGGTTTCTTTGGCATGGCCGATTTTTAAAGTCCGGGCATGGGATTTAACCGGCTTCAGATCAAAACCAAGGCCGAAAGCCGCAGCACATGCGGCTGATGCGCCTGTAAGCTTGATAAAATTTCGGCGGGTTGTCCCCATTTCAACTCCTTTTTAATCGGCAATCAGAAATTGCCACTATAATCTTTTGGACCTGGCACAGTGTACCACTATTTGAAAACCAGGCGGTAAAAATAATTCAGTACCATACATGCAGCACAAGGAGGATGAACAGATATCCTATCGGACAATGATTGAAGGAATTAAGAAAAACAGGGGTATTTAGCGCAAAAAAAAGCCTGCCTGTCTCCGGAGCGCTACTTTTGGATGTATACCTCACCAAACTCAATAGGCGCACTCGGGCCAGGCTCCGGCATAATCGGCTCTGCCGTGGCTGTAGGGGTATTTCTGGCGATTCTTGGGTAAACTAAAGCATGACGGCTTCGTAAAAAGTCCAATATCTGCGTTACGCGCGATTTCCCAGAATTTCACATACGGCTAAGTACGCTGCATTCTTCAGAATTGCGCAAGCTTTGATCTTAAACTCTTTACGGCGCCATCTGAAAACCGACTTTTTACGAGTGCATCAAAATTAGCCTATCGTACTTTGCAGGATTGGTAGAGAGTTGAAATAAAAAGTGTTAGTAACACATGTGTAACGGTCAACAGTTTTCCGGACACAGCCGGCGAATCTTCCATGCCCGGAAATAATTCCCCTGCGCCAGGATAGATTTCGCTTTGACATACCATCAATGAACCTTATTTTACATATGCTGATACTGTTATAGCTGTTTCGATTTTTGTAACAGTTTTTATTAACTGGATCAAATAAATGGCTGGGCTTCGCGCTTCCCGAATGGACAGCATATTGTTGCCCATATATTTTTAAAAGCTTTTGTGTTCAGCGTTGCAAGTGCCGGACTCGGATCGGCAGAAACCTGAACGACGCCTCTGCAAGGTTGGTTGCCGCAGCCGCCGAACCGGTTCGGCAGGCAAGGATGCCTGCACAAATTCAGAAGTCCTTGGAAAACCAAACAACGGGTTTTTGAGCCTAAAGGAGGTGGAAGTATGTTTGTTTCCTCCATTCATATAAAAACTACATCCAATCAGGATGTTGACCTGCCCGCCGAAAAGATTGAGGCATTTCAGAGTCAATTACGGGGAGAACTTGTACTGCCCGGCGATGAGGACTATGACGAGGTGCGGCAGCTCTACAATGCAATGATCGACAAGCGGCCCGCCATGACCGCCCTCTGCCAGGACGCGGCGGATGTCATGGCAGCGGTGGCTTTTGCGCGAAAAAATAACCTGCTCGTTGCCGTAAGAGGCGGAGGCCACAACGGCCCGGGCCTTGCCTTGGTTGACGACGGGCTGGTGATAGACCTGTCGGCGATGAAAGGCATACGGGTCGACCCGAAAAAAAGAACGGCCCGGGTTGAACCCGGGGCGTTGTGGCGCGACGTGGATCATGCCACACATGCCTTCGGGTTGGCTGCGGTCAGCGGCATCATTTCTACGACCGGCGTCAGCGGTTTGACCCTGGGGGGCGGACACGGCTATCTGAGCCGTAAATACGGCCTGACCATTGACAATCTGCTGGAGGCCGACGTGGTGCTCGCAGACGGCACACTGGTGACGGCCAGCGCGGACAAAAACTCAGAGCTCTTCTGGGGCATCCGGGGCGGCGGCGGCAATTTCGGCATTGTGACTTCGTTTTTATTCCAACTGCATCCTGTGCAAACGGTTTATGCCGGTCCCATGCTATGGCCGATGGAAAAAGCCGAACAAATACTGAGGTGGTACAGGGACTTTTTACCCAATGCCCCCGAAGACCTCTACGGCTTTTTCACCTTAATGACCGTGCCGTCGGGGCCCCCTTTTCCGGAGCATCTCCACGGCCGGAAGGTCTGCGGCGTGGTGTGGAGCTACACGGGTCCACTGGATAAGGCCGAGGAGGTATTCCGGCCGATCCGGGAAATCGGCCCCCCGATCCTCGACATGGTTGGACCCATGCCGTATCCCGTATTGCAGAGCCTTCATGATGCCATCTACCCCCCAGGCAACCAGTGGTACTGGAAGGGCGATTTCGTCAAAGAGATCAATGATGAAGCGGTGAAACGCCATGTTGAATATGGCCGGCAGTTGCCCACGCCGCAGGCCACCATGCATCTTTACCCAATCGATGGAGCGGTGCACCGGGTCGGCAAGAAGGACACGGCATTCAGTTATCGTGACGTAACGTGGTCTGAGGTCATTGTGGGTGTGGATCCTGATCCGGCTAACAATGAACGCATGATCGCCTGGGCAGATGCCTACTGGGAGGCGTTGCATCCCTTTGCCGCTGACGCAGGTGGCGGATATGTTAATTTCATGATGGAAGAAGGACAAAAGCGAGTCCAGGCAACTTACCAGGAGAATCATGCACGCTTAGTGGAGATTAAAAAACAATACGACCCTGACAACTTTTTTCACATCAACCAGAATATCCGCCCGGCTGGATAAGCCGACGGATCGTTTTTCAGAAAGCAGGCGACCGGCTTACGGTCGCCTGCTTTGACATAAAACGGGCCTTCAGGAACTAAAAGGAGAGACTACCCATGGCACAGTCCAAATGTCCGGTCTGCGGGTGTGTGCAGTTTTACGTCAAGGATCCGGATGACGAATTCGAGGTGTATGAATTTGAATGCCGGAAAGGGCAGGTCTGTTTTGATCCGGGTGCAGAGACATCCGGCTGCCCGGATATCAATGACCAGACCGAAGTTTTCTGCAATGCCTGTGTCTGGCATGACCGATTTGAAAAAATCAAATAAGACGCCTTCATAAAAAGCCCAATATCTGCGTTACACGCAATCTCTCTTAATTTCAAGCGTGTAACTGTATGTTTCATACATGTCGTTTTATTTCACCTCCATGCCTTTATTGCATCCAACGTTTGCAGCAGGAGCGCAAAGTCAGGAGTATCCCTTGACTGCATTTGCATGGTGCACTCGTAACCCTATACCAGGTCATATGCCTATTACTGCTCAATCACCTCCCGCACTTTGTCCGCCAGATCTCTCAAGGAAAATGGTTTCTGAATAAATTGAACACCTTCATCAATCATCCCGTGGTGTGCGATCACATCGGCGGTATAGCCTGACATGTAAAGGGTTTTGAGGGCAGGGTGGTTTTTGGATAACCGGACTGATAAATCCCGGCCGTTCATATCCGGCATGATCACATCGGCTATCAAAAGGTGTATTGTTGCGTCATATTCTTTGGAAATCTGCAATGCCTCAGCCGGACTTCCGGCCGTCTCAACGGTGTAACCCAGCCTTTCGAGCATCTGCCTGGCCATCTGCAGTATCGTCTTTTCATCTTCAACAACCAGAATAGTCTCCGTTCCTGCAGGGATTTGCTCGCCTGACTCTTTTGCGGACTGCACAGAGGATTTTTCTGTTTCATATGCAGGAAAATACAATTTAAATGTCGTACCCTCTCCGGGCTCGCTGTATACGTTTATAAAGCCTTTGTTCTGTTTGACAATGCCGTAAATCGTGGGCAGGCCAAGGCCGGTTCCCTTGCCAATCTCCTTGGTCGTAAAAAAAGGTTCAAAAATGCTGGTACAAAACCAGTACTAAGTTACAAAGATCGCTTCGGCGGCCTTTTTTATCATGGTAATATATATTTTACCCGGCCGATTTGGCCGCTTTCCAGACGGACCTTGATGCCGTGTGGATGGTTTGGCGAGTTGGTCAGAATATCCTTGACAATCCCCTCGGTTAATTTGCCGGTTTTCTGGTCTTTTTTCAAAACAATCCCGACAGCAATGCCGGCTTTGATATTAGCACGAATGGTTCCGTTCATTTGATTTCTTCTCTTATTGACAAACTAGTAAAAATTCGCTTTTAGACACCACAAGATCTCCGAGTTGAATCACTCTTCGGATTGATACCTGAACTCAGAGTTTCAACTTTACAGTATATTGATACAATTATTTCCTTTTTTGCACAAGTCTAATTCCGAAAATCCACGGACTGCCGGGAGATACCGGCCAATTGAAATCCTCTGAAATTTCCGTTTAAAATCGATATCAAAGCCCGAAAATCGACTTTGAGCTGATTATACCCGGGCCGTGTTGACATACGGAGCAATTCATGAAATTGTTTTTCATACATCTTCAAGGGAATCATCCGGAGACGATATGAGGTATGAAGGACAGATTTACAGGCTCTTTAGCGAGGACAGCAGTTATCTTTTACAATCCACCATCGGCGGCCATGCCTAG
>JAABTZ010000185.1 GCA_011389605.1 Desulfobacteraceae bacterium | reverse complement strand
CAATATCTGCGTTACGCGCAATTTCTGAAGAATTTCACGTACAACTAAGTACGCTGCATTCTTAGAAATTGCGCAAGCCTTGATATTGAACTTTTTACGGCCCCATCTAAAATCAGACTTTTTGTGAGCTTGTCGATATTAAAACAAAAATTTTAAAAATTTAAAAGCTTCAATTTGATGGTGCCGTAAAAAGTCCAATACATAGGTTTCGCACGGTTCCTGAATAATTACATGTACGGATAAGTACGCTGCATTCTTCGGCAATCGCGCAGGCCTCGATCTTAAACCTTTTACGGCGCCATCTGAAATCCTCCGGGATTTCCAATTTTACCGCATCTACTTAGTCAGATGCAGCCTGGCTATAGTCAACAATGATCAATGCTGGCATCCGCCGGCGCCGCCCCCGCAGGTCTGATTCTGGGTAAACTGGCGCAGGCGTCCGCTGAGCAGAGCATCCACGGCCGAGCCTACAGTCGGGCTTTGCTCTCCATGATAGACTTCAATGCCCATCTGATTAAAACCCATCAGGGGCCGCATCCCCATGCCGCCTGCAACGAGTTTCCGGACCTGCTTTTCAGCCAGATACTGCACGGGCGCCATGCAGCCGCCCTGCTTGTGGGGGATATTAGGAATGATTTCAACGTTTTGAATTTCATCGTTTTCCACAGTCACCAGGGTGTAGAGGTCGCAGTGACCGAAATGGGCTTCTAAAGCGGCTTCAAGGCCTCCCGGAGAAGCAGACGGGATCGCGATTTTTGTTGTTTCCATTGGGTTATATTTCCTTTAGCAGAAAAGTTGTTTTTATAAATTAGGAAATGGTTTAAAGTTTTGATAAGTTAATAGCTAGTCCATGCATTGTCAATTTTTTTATTTACAATGATGACGGCTTTGTAAAAAGTCCAATATCTGCGTTGTTACGCGCGATTTCTGACGAATTTCACGTACGGCTAAGTACGCTGGATTCTACAAAATCGCGCAAGCCTTGATTTTGGACTTTTTACGGTGCCATCAATAATAGATGGCCAGAAATTGATTGGTTGTGCATCTGCTGGTGCTGAAAGAAGGAAAGTTGAAAATGAATTTATCAAAAGCCTTCAGGCCTGCGGCCGGCTTAAGGAGCCCCCATGTTCAATCGATTCTGGCAAGCGCACGGTTCCGGACCGCACGCACAGGTTCTGTTACCCATGCAGCCAGAGAGCAAATCCTGCAGTCCTGCAACGGGGTCCGGCTCCAGGGTTTTTACTCAAAACAGCCGCAGCCGCAAAAAAAAGGTCTGGTGCTGCTGCTCCACGGCTGGGAGGGAAGTGCTGAGTCCACCTATGTCCGCACAACCACGGGTTACCTGTTTGACCTCGGCTATGACGTTTTTCGTTTAAATCTTAGGGATCACGGCGATTCCCACCACCTGAACAAAGGACTGTTTTTTGGCACCCTTTTTGACGAGGTTTTTGAAGCCGTGAGCCAGGTGGCGCAACTGGCAAAAGATGGTCGGTTTTTCGTGGCTGGCTTTTCCCTGGGAGGCAATTACGCCCTGCGCATTGCCCGGGAATTGTCCCGGCGCTCCATTGCCAATCTTTGCCATGTGGTGGCCGTCAGTCCGGTACTGGACCCTGGCAGGGCCACTGATGTGGTGGACCAGACCTGTTTGTACAGATATTATTTTCTGAAAAAATGGAAAAAGTCCTTAATGCGCAAGCAGGACCTGTACCCGCAGTTGTATGATTTTTCAGGTGTCCGCGGTCACAATACCATTCTCGGTCTTACAGCCGAGCTTCTGCCACGATACAGCCCGTTTGACAATCCGGCTGATTATTTCCGGACCTATACACTGGTCAAAGACGCCCTTGAGTCCATTGCGGTACCCACCACGATCATTACGTCCAAAGATGATCCCATTATACCTGTAGCCGATTTTTACGGGCTTGACCTCAACGGATTTACTGAACTGGTGGTACATTCATACGGCGGCCATAACGGATTTATTGAAAACTACGGGTTGTATGCCTGGTATGAAAGGGCCATGGCCCAGATTTTTTCCGGATATCCCGAATAACGGTCAAAACTCATTGTGGCTTTTGGCTGCTTAAGAAAATGATGTGCAAAAATCGCAGGCGGAATTATCTTTGCCATTAAGCAACCATTAAGCCAAAGGTTATACGGGTTTATGAATAACTTTTGAAAAAAGGAAATCTCCTATGATCAAGACCATCAACGAGGAGGCCGTGGAGCTGGAATCAAAGCTGTCCTGTCATCTCATTGATACAGAGGAAATCGACAACCTTGACCAGTCCTGGAAGAGCGATCCCAGGTGGAAGGGCGTGACGCGGCCGTATACGGCCTCAGATGTCCTTCATCTGCGCGGTACGCTTCCGGTGCAGTATTCCTGGGCCGATGCCGGGGCCAAGCGGCTGTGGCGGCTTCTTCACACCGAGGAGTTTGTGCCGGCTTTGGGCGCGCTGACCGGAAACCAGGCCGTACAGCAGGTTGAAGCCGGTTTGAAAGCCATTTATGTGAGCGGATGGCAGGTGGCGGCTGACAACAACGCAGCCGGGGAGATGTATCCGGACCAGAGCCTGTATCCGGCAAACAGCGTGCCCAACGTGGTTCGCCGGATCAACAACGCTTTTAAGCGCGCCGACCAGATCCAGGTGCTGGACTGCAGGCAGGACGGGCCGTATTGGTACGCTCCTGTGATCGCAGATGCCGAGGCCGGATTCGGCGGGCCGTTAAACGCATTTGAGATCATGAAGTTCATGATCGAAGCCGGGGCCGCGGGCGTTCATTTCGAGGACCAGCTGGCTTCGGCCAAAAAGTGCGGCCATCTGGGCGGCAAGGTCCTGGTGCCCACCCGGGAGTTTATCACCAAGCTTATTGCCGCCCGTTTGTCCGCAGATATCTGCGGGGCGCCCGCGCTTTTGATCGCCCGCACGGATGCCGATGCGGCAAAGCTTTTGACAAGCGACATTGACGAGCGGGACCGGCCCTTTATGGTCAGCCAGGAGCGATCGGATGAAGGCTATTACTGGATCCAGCCCGGCATTGAATCCGCCATTGCCCGTGGCCTTGCCTATGCCCCGTATGCCGATATGGTCTGGTGCGAAACCTCGGTACCGGATCTGGACCAGGCCCGGCAGTTTGCCGAAGGCATCCGCGCCCAGTACCCGGACAAGCTGCTTTGCTACAACTGCTCGCCATCCTTTAACTGGCAGGCAAAGCTGGATAACGCCGCCCTTTCCAGGTTCCAGCGCGAACTTGGCGCCATGGGCTACAAGTTCCAGTTTGTCACCCTGGCCGGGTTTCATTCCCTGAACCTGGGGATGTTTGAAATGGCCCGCAGTTATCGCGACGAGGGCATGGCGGCGTATTCGCGCTTCCAGCAGGAGGAGTTCAAACATGAAAAGGAAGACGGCTACATGGCCACCACCCATCAGAAGTTTGTGGGCACGGGTTATTTTGACCGGGTCATGACCACCATCACCGGCGGCAAGGCCTCCACCGGCGCCATGGCCGATTCCACCGAAACCTCGCAGTTTACCAAAAAGTAAAGGGGTTTTGACGCATGGATCGTCGAACCTTTCTGAAGCTTGCGGGCATGGGAAGCCTGGCGTTTGCTTCCGCATGCACCCTGGAAAATGAGAAAAACCTTTATTCTCTGGTCCGGCTCGAAGACGACATGGTTCCGGGCAGGGCCAACTGGTATGCTTCAACCTGCCGCCAGTGCCCGGCCGGCTGCGGGGTTCTGGCCAAAAACCGCGAGGGGCGAGTTATCAAGCTTGAAGGCAACCCCCTGCACCCGGTCAACAAGGGCAAACTCTGCATCCGCGGCCAGGCCGCTCTCCAGGAGATCTTTCATCCGGACCGGCTCAAAAAACCCCGTATCCGGGAAAACAACACCTGGAAAACCATCAGCTATGAGCAGGCCCTGGCCCTGCTGGCGGAAAAAACAAAAGCCGCCGCAGCCAGGGGGGAAAACCGGGTGCGCATGATTACCGGAATTGAAGGCGACATGCGCATGGATGTTTTCAAAAAAGCCCTTGCAGGGGCAAACAGCACAGAGCCCCTTGTTTTTGAGCCCTTTTCCTTTGAAAAGATCCGGGCGGCCAACCAGGCGGTTTTTGGCGTAAACGCCGTCGGCGCCTTTCAGATCCGGGAGGCTGACCTTCTGCTGAGCTTTGGCGCGGATTTCTGCGAAACATGGCTTTCGCCTGTTGAATACGCCCGTCAGTTCAAGGCCATGCACGCCTGGCAGGGGTCTGCAAAGGGCCGGTTTTTCCATGTCAGCCCCTGGCGGGGCATTACCGGGGCCAATGCCGATGCCTGGCTTTCCTGCGCTCCGGGCACGGAGGCGGCCGTATGCCTGGGCTTAATCCGCCGGGTCATGGCGCAAAAACCGCCCCGGGAGATGCCGGCAGAGACCGCAAAAACAATCCGGACTGTTTCCGATCCCTTTGACACCAACCAGGTGACCGCCATGACCGGCATAAACCCGGATGCCTGGCAGTGTCTGTCCACGGCTCTGCTGGAGGCTGAAAACCCCCTGGTGCTCGGCGGCCCGGCAACTGCGGCAGACGCCTGTGATCTGCAGACCGAGGCGGCGGTCAATCTGCTTAACTACCTGCTGGACCCGGGGCTTGGAAAAATGGATTTTGCCCGGCCGCACCGCGTTCAAAAGGCCGCATCCCACCTGCAGATTCTGGATTTTTTCGATCACCTTGGCGCCGAGTCCCCGGATTTGGTGTTGTTAAACCAGGTCAATCCCGTATATTTCCTTGGGCCGGGGATAAAGCAGCGCCTTGATCAGACCGATGCCTTTGTGGTGAGTTTTTCCAATTTAATGCACGAGACCGCCCAATGCGCGGACCTGGTTTTTCCCACCAGCCTGGCTTTGGAATCCTGGGACGAGTATAGTGCATACCCGGACCTGCTGTCATTGTGTCAGCCGGCCATGAAACCCCTTCACGACGCACCCTGTATCACGGATGTCTTTTTGCAGATTACCCCGGATACAGTCCAAAACACCGCAAACCCTAAAGAGGCCCTCCTTTCGCACGTGCAGCAAAATTACCCGGCCTCAGATACCCAAACCTGGATGCAGGTCGTTCGAAACGGCGGACTGTTTGATCTGCCCCGGCTAAAACAGACGCATGAAAAGCCGCAGCTTCAGCCCGGGTTTGAAAAATGGCTTACCGAAATTTCCTTTTCCGGCGGTCAGCAGGATCTTTCCTTTGCCGTTCTACCGTCTGTGCGTTTTTTTGACGGGCGTTCGGCCGATCTGCCCTGGGCCTGCGAAATTCCGGACCCGGTCATCCAGGTGGCCTGGCAGAGCCCGGTACTGGTCCATCCGGACACCGCGGCAAGCCTTGGCATCGCCCATGGGAACGTGGTGCGCATCCGTACCGGCCACGGACAGATCCAGGCGCCGGTGTATGAAACATCAGACATTCATCCCGGGGTGATTGGCCTTCAGGCCGGTCAGGGGCACACTGCCGGGGGCAGGTACGCAAAAGGGCAGGGGGCAAACGCGTTTTCGCTTTTTTCCGTGAAACCCGGATTTGCCGCAGATATTGCCGTTTTCCAAACCGGTGCCCTGGAAGTGGAAAAAACCGGCCAAAAGCAAAAGCTTGCCGCCACTGCCGGCAGCATGGACCCCCACGGCCGCAAAATCGCGCTCACGGTTTCCGCAGACGAGCTGGCCAAACCGGAAAAAGAGAAAAAACACGGCCTGGCCATGCACGATTTTCCCCTGACCCTGCCCCTGCCAGGGGGCTATGACAAGCACCGGGATTTTTATCCCCCGCATGATCACAAGGATTACCGCTGGGCAATGGTGGTGGACCTGGACCGGTGCATCGGGTGCAGCGCCTGTGCGGCCGCCTGTTACGCTGAAAACAACCTGGCCGTGGCCGGAGAAGAACAGATCATAAACGGCCGGGAAATGTCCTGGCTCCATATTGAACGCTACTGGCAGATTGATGATCCGAAAAATTCCGTGTTTCTGCCCATGCTCTGCCAGCACTGCGACAATGCCCCGTGCGAGTCGGTCTGTCCGGTCTATGCCCCCCATCACAGCAAGGAGGGGTTAAACAACCAGATTTACAACCGGTGTATCGGCACCCGGTTCTGCGCCCAGAACTGCCCCTACAAGGTCAGGCGTTTTAACTGGTTTGACTGGAAATGGCCGGAGCCGTTAAATCTACAGCTCAACCCGGATGTCACAGTGCGAAGCAAGGGGGTCATGGAAAAATGCTCCTTTTGCATCCAGCGCATCAAAACTGCCCACGGCAGGGCAAAGGATGAAAACCGAAAGATTTCAGACGGCGAGGTGACTCCGGCCTGCGTGCAGACCTGTCCCACAGACGCCCTGGTATTTGGCAGTCTAATGGATGAGCGCAGCCGGGTATCGCAGATGGTCAAGGACCGCCGGGCATATCAGGTCATGGGGTATTTGAACACCAAGCCGGCTGTGATTTATCTCAAAAAAGTGGTGCACAAGATCTGAGGCCATGGAAAAACTTTCATTTCAGGAAATTGACAACACTGTTGCCGCCACCCTGGAGCCGCCGGGCCGGTTTTACTGGGGCGTGGTGGGACTGCTGTTTTGCGGGGTCCTGGTGGGCGCTTTCTGCTGGGGCTG
>JAABTZ010000184.1 GCA_011389605.1 Desulfobacteraceae bacterium | reverse complement strand
TATGTGAACCCTATCTGTTGCCTATACGAAAAATCTTTATTTTCTCATTCCCAAGCTGCGCCTGGGAACGAGAACAACCTTTCTATTTTCCCCCAACTTTCTTGACGTCCCCAACCTTCTCCTGAGCTTTCCCTTTTAAATTTTCGCCTTTGCCCTCGGCTTCCAGCTCTTCGTTACCGAGCGCTTTTCCGCCGGCCTCCTTGATCTTACCCTTCACCTGGTGCATCTTGCCTTCGGCTTTGTCGTTTGTGCTTGATTTCATTGTCTTCTTCCTGTTTAATTTTTTGAGTAAACTTTTTACGGCACCATCTGAAAACCGACTTTTTACGAGTGTCAGCTTTTATGCGCGCATCGGCTCACTCCGCGGCTTCCTCTGTTTCTTCACCGGCTTCCTTCATGGTTTCCGCTGCCACATCGCCGATCTCTTCCATTGCTCGCTGCTTTCAGTACTTCAATTGTTGTGCCAGAGCTCTATCTCTTATGGAATGTTCATATATCATTCTGATTTTTAAGGATAATTACTTGAAAAGGGGCTTTGGGGGACCTTATCCACGTCTAAATAAAAAGGCCAAATATCACCCAATGGTCATATAGGGCCCTTTTCCCCACGAAATTGACCACCCTGGGGAAATCAGGCTTTCTGCAAGTGTAGTCCAAAGTCTTACAGAAGAATATGAGAAAGCCTTATCGACAGCCATAAACGACTCATTACTGTTTATTGTAACACTGCGGTTTTTCCGTCTGCACGAAAAACAGGCGGGTTTTGGAAACTGCAATTCAATCAAAAGGAGGAAACGAACCATGAAGAAACTCAGTATCACGAAGAAAATCAGTATCACCACGATCGGGCTCATTGCATCGCTGATGCTCCTGGCAGCGCCGATGTATGCCGGGCAAGCCTCGAGCATGAAAGATGGCGGCGAAAAAGCAAAGGGTTCAAGCATGAAAGATGGGGACACAAAAGCAAAGGGTTCGGAAAGGGGCAAGCTGGCTTCCGCCGGTGAAACGACCGGGCAGGATGCCATCCAGGCCAGTTTTCTGATGGACCGGGAGGTGCAGGATGCACAAGGCAACAAGATAGGCTCGGTAACTGACATAATGATCGGCCCGGACGGAAAAGTCGAGTATATTGTGCTGTCTGAGGGATCCGGACTTCTGGGGCTCGGAGAGAAAGATTTCATGCCGGTGCCCTGGAGCAAGGTTAATACCGGAAATATCGCCAAGGACCAGGAGGCCCTGACACTTTCCCTGAACAAACAGGAGCTGGAGAATGCACCTACATTCAATGAAGAGGAATGGCAGGCTTTCCTCCAGGGGGAAAGACAACAGGAAGTCCGGGGCTATTACGGAACCGAAGATGCCCGCCCGTCAGGACAGAAACACATGATGAAGGAAAAAACCGATCAGAAAACCGGCATGAAAACCGGCGACTCCAATGAAAGGGACAGAGAGGAGACAGAGCGCAAGAGTGGAAAGGACAAATATTAACCCAATTCGCTCATTGCCTATATTTCGGACAAATAGATAAAGAGCATAGAACCGGATAAAGCCGCACCAGGCTTTATCCGGACAGAAAAAAACGGGATATCGGTGTTTCCACCGGTATCCCGTTTTTTTTGAATGTAACTTTTCGCATAACCGGCTGTGACAATTACTGCACAAAAATAGGGAATACATATCCCGCCGACTCCCCCATTCTGCGTTCCTTTTATTTTCTTTCTTTAATTTAACTTGCTGTTTTTCGCCAGTATAACCACATATTCAAAAATGTGCGCCCGGGTTTCATGAACCACTGGCACATTCATTGCTGAGTACCGGAGACGTCCGGAGGCGTACTGTTCGTGTCCGGTCAAAAAAGGATCTCCGGGTATGCCGCCGCCTCTGGCGCAATCGGATGTGGATATGCACCTGCAGACAAGAATCTTTATGAGGTTGTATGCTGATTTTTCTTAGAACCGATTTCCAAATTGATGATCAACGCGTATCGGCCGGGCCTCGCTGTTGCAGTCCTTGGTTTTCCAATACCTGGGTATCCACATGGATACTTTCGGTGGCGCTGTTTTTGATTTTCTTTTTCTTTTCCGCGGCCGCCGGTGCACAAACGCCCGTGCGTCCGGCCCAGAACAGTTTGGCTTTGTCCGTGGAAGATCCCGGCGGAAGCATATTCGGCAAAGAGCTGCTGGGACTTGAGATTTATCAGGTGCGTGACGGAAAAATGGAGCAGCAGTGGGTTGACGCGGATCATCTGAAAAATCACCCGTCATTTTCTCTTTCCGGTTATGTCAGCGGTATCGTTGCAGTGGGCCGGCCCGGCCTGTCCGTTCAGGTGAATGGAAGGCCCATGTCCGAAATGCGTCCGGACAAGAATGGAAAGGTCTCTCTGGGATATTACGGGGTCCTTGAACCGGACCGGCGGATCGCGTCTCCCATGGCGGCCAGCAAACAGGCAGACACTGCCGGATCCGATACCCTGGCACCCAAATCCCCCTCCGGCAATTCCGCGCCAAAGGTCTATGGTCTGTTTCCGCCGGTACCAGCGGACACGATTTCAGAAGGGGCCCGGATCACGTTAAATGTTTCATCCGGGCAGTCGTCTCCTGAGAAATTGCACATATTCCACAGCCAAAGCGTTGCCTCAGACGTACCAGGTTCCGAAGCCGTATGTGATTTCCGGTTAACCGGCATTCGAAAAGAATCGATAAGGCATGCATCTCCGGATGCCCAAGCCAGGTTTCGGGCGATATCCAAAGGGATTTCCGCAGTAGAGACTGCATTTCACACCGATCTGGTCCGAACCGTTCACGTGCTGGCCTATGATGACTTCCAAAATGCGGTCACCTTCCCGAACCACAGGGACGTCTGGTTCTACGTCAATACCTTCCTGCAGGAACCGGTTGAGGAACTGGAAGTGATTGCGGAGCACGAGGCTCTGCATATTCTGGTGGACAGGCTGGAACTTACCGCGGACAGGGATTTGCGAAAACTGTTTGCCGATCAGAAAGGCTATGATGGGCTTTCTGCTGAGCGCTTCCAGCTTGTCAGCCGGGGCCGCATGGTTTCAGGGGCCGATCGAAATCCGGAAAAGGAAAGCGTCTTTTTTGAATTCATCAAAGAGCGCAATTTCTTTACGGGCATGAAAGGGGGGCATCCGGAGGATAGCCTGGATGAGTTCTGCGTCTCTTTTCTGCATACCTTGATGTATCCGGATCTGCTTGAGATTCATCTGAACCATATGTCTGACGCGTACAATGAAATCGGCCCGGATACAGCCCGGCAGGAGATTATCCAAGCTTACTCCCGATTGTTAAAGATTTTCCAAAGAGTGTCTGCAGAACAATCTGTTGCCATGAATTCAGATTTTTACCTTCCGGCCGGCTGATTCTTGCAGCCTCATGCACCGGCCGTGTCTTCTTCTTTTTTACACACGCTTTGCTTTGCCGCACTCAAAGATGCGGCCACGCGGGATCGCCATATCTTTCGGCTTTCCCTGCCCGGGCGGGGTGCCAGCAACAGGCCTGCCGCTGCACCAGCTGCCGCCCCGGAAGCCGTTCCCAGCACAAGATTCCGGTTTCTGTAGCGCCTTCGCGCTCTTTGATCCTGCTGCTGTGCGTCTTTCACCGTATCCGCGATTTGTTTTATCGCCAGCACACAGATACCGGTTTTCATTAATGTGGTCCACATGACGCCTCTCCGAATTTCCGGTGTTTTTAGCTGATTCCGTGTTTCCGGGCCCTCTGCCTGTCTGGTCAGGCAGAGGGCCCGGGATTTGTTTGCTACAGGCTGCTCGAGATTCCTGGGCCGATGATCTTTTTCCATCCTCACCGCCTTTTCAGACAAGCAATTCAGGATTGGCGCCGGCCGAAAAACATTCGGAAGATCCCGGAAAAATGAGCAATCCGCTCAGTTTTAGTTTTTACCCTCGTCGTATCCTTCCTCAAAGCTGTCTGCACCCTTTTCCACCTCTTTAGCCCCTTCCCCGGTCCATTTACCCATTTGCCGACACCCTGAAAAACTTACAAAAGCCAAAATTCCAACCATAACGAATATAAGAATTTTCTGTCTCATTTGCCTTTCTCCCCGTGTAATAATGTTGTTTTTTTAAAACCAGGCTAAAAAGCCTGCGCGCTATTTTTTCTCCTTATAATACAAATCCACCAGCACTTTGGCGACTTCACCGATAATAAGCGCGTAGGAACCCAAATGGTCGGTTGTCCGGTTCAACTTCAACATAGTCTCCCGGGTACTTTCGGTGACCTGATCAACAGCTTGAGCTCCCTCACTGACCAGTTGCCTGACATCGTCGGTGATTGTCCGCGCATTGTCAGAAACAGCCGCAAGATTGGGGATCAGGCGCTTGAACTCCGCCATGTTCTCTTGCAGAATTTCGTTTACTCCCTTTATCAACTGATTGAGATTCTTGAGCACCATGACCGCAAACACACCGATCCCAATGATTACAACAAACAGAATCATCCAGCCCAGCTGGGCATAAGTGACCGCGTATTCCATGTCCATCCCCTTTTGTCAAAGTCCTTCATTGCCCACTCAAACCCGGCGAGCCTGAGGACGGCGTGGTGTCTGACTGCAAAGGCCTTCGGCCGCATGCCGCAACGGGCGGACTTATTTTCCCTTAGTCTCTTTTTTTGCCTCAGCCCCTTTTTCCTTCAGGTTTCCCACGATTTCACTCGTGCGACTCGCGAGCTTTTCCCGGGTCTCCCGGCCGGAGCGGGGCGCCGCAAGTATGCCTGCAGTCAGCCCCATTGCTGTGCCAATGCTTAAACCGACCAGCAAGTTGACGTTCCGGCCTCTGGCCTCCTGCCTGGCCCGGATCGTTGGCGACCCGGTAACAATATTTGCGAGTTCCCGAAACGCATAAGCATAACTGCCATACCGAATCAGATTATCCAACATGCTCGTCTCCTTTCAGACACACCAGTTATTATCAGACCCAGTTCTGAACCGGCTCTGTTTCCGTCAAAGCCGACTTGCGGGCCATTCCCGGCCCAAACCGACTCTTTACGAGAGCATCGAATTTAGTGCGCGCATCCGCTCAATCCGTGGCTTCCTCTGCTTTATCACCGGCTTCTTCCACTGCGTCGCCCACTTCTTCACCGGCTTCCTCCATGGTTTCCATCGCCTCCTCGCCGGCCTCTTCGATTTCATTGTCATTGCCGCATCCGAGCGTCCCGATGCTGATTGCACCCAAAAATGCCAGAATCAAAAAAAGCTTCCTGAAAAATTTCATGTTTTCTCCTTATTCAATGATTTAAGCAGTACCCGGAAATGGTTTCCGGCGATTCATTTGCCCGCTGCTTTCAGTATTTCAATTGTTGTGCCAAGGCGCCGTCTCTCATCATAGATTTGCATATCATACTGATTTTTAATGATAATTATTTGAAAAGAAGCTTTTTGGAATCTCATCCAGATCCAGATAAAAAGGTTAAATATTACCCAATGGTCAAATAGGACCCTTTTTCCGTACGGAATTGATGTCCCGGGGGAAATCAAGATAGAGGCTGACTATCGCCCCACACCGGCTTCCTTGGATCTGCGGCAACTTGAAAATCGCTAAGTCTAGGAAAAAGCAAAGGGGGGCGATCATTTACGATCCGGCTAGTTTTCGCGGAGAGCCTCTCGTGCCATATCGTCCAGGTCTGCATCTGTTACCGTGGGCAGAAAGCGCTTTCGAAAAAGCTCGCCGTGCAGTATATTAACAATGGCCACCAGTGGTGCTGCCACCAAAACACCCAGCACACCAAAGGCCCCCACACATAAGAGCATCGAAAATATCACCGCCACTGGATGCAGCCTCATACCGCGGGCCATGATAAAAGGCTGAATCACATTGCCTTCCAAAGCTTGAATTGCAACATAGGCGAGCAAGACCCACAGCGGGGTCATGCCCCCTTTTCCGAGAGCTAACAATAGAGCCGGCACTGCGCTGAGGATTGGCCCAAGAAAGGGAACGGCGGCCATGACGCCGGCGATCAGCCCGAGAATCAGCGCGTCCATGAATCCCAGGATCAGCCACATGAATACAAATACCAGCAGGCCAACTGCCACCATCCCCGCCAGCGTAGCCAAAGCCCAACTGGGCACGACCTTGCTGATACGCCGCATGATGATCAGGGCTTGATCATGGTGGTGCTCGGGAACAAGGGAAAACATAGCCCCTATGATCGGACGGGGATTCATGAGTGTAAAGGTCACACCGAAAAAGACTGTCACCATGACGAGCAATATCTGCGTTCCGTTGAATGCTACAGCGGTGAAACTGCCGAGCGCCTCCCGAAACATCCGGCTCATGCCGGAACGAAGAGATTCGTCATCTTCCGGGGCTTTGGGCTGAGTTGACTCGGCGGTTATCTGCTGCGCAGCTTCCTCATCACCCTCCGCCCTCTCAATCCGTGCTCTTTCGGTCCTGACTGCGGCCTGGAGTTTTTCTTCACTGAGTGCGGCCTGTTGCTCCATCCTGATCAGGGGTTTTTGGAGGCGGTTCCAGTATTCAGGCAAATGTTCCGTAAGGTTTGTGACCGACTCCTTCATGGGTCCGAAAAAGGCCCATCCCGTCAGGACAAGGATTGCGACAAATCCCCCCATGACCAGCCCCGCGGGTAATTTTCGACCGCCTGACAGAGACCGGATCCACGAAATCAATGGATTGACTGCGAGCGAAATCAGCAAAACGAGAA
>JAABTZ010000183.1 GCA_011389605.1 Desulfobacteraceae bacterium | reverse complement strand
GTATCAGAGACGCTAAAAATCCTTGCTCAAGGATTTTGGAATGAATAAGCTTTGGGATTTCAACGATTACGTAAATCATCTGACTCACAGGAGCGGAATCGTACGACGCTGGGCACTTGATGCTTTGGACAACCGGTTTCCTTATAAATATGATGATCCGGACTTCTTAGAAGCTTTTGCCGGGTGCCTGAAAGGAATCGGCGATAAAAGAGGAATTGAAACATTGCAGGCTATTTATGCATATATGGTTTTGGATTGCCCTGAGGTTGAAAATTCTTTGGAATGCCTGAGCGAAATACATCAGGTGGAAATCCCGGAGCTTCCGGAAATAAACAAGAGCAGAAGAAAGCGGTATGAAAGGCAAAGGGCAAAAAAGAGAAGATTAAACAAACTGGCAGAAAATTATATAAGACAAAGAAAGTAGCAAGGCTCAGCTGAAAACACTGGCCATGCGGGCGCTTTTAAAAGAAACTCGCCAAAAGTGGGACGAAATGAACCCTGCCCATGCGGAAGCGGTAAAAAATATAAAAAATGATGTTTAAACAAAAACGGAAATCAGAAAAAAATATGACCTGAAAGAAGCAAGATCGCCCTATTGCCGCTGTATTTATGAGACAGTGCCGAAAAAAGACCGGTTCGGCCAGATTATGGCTGCTATTGACGTAAACGCCAACATAAGTGAAAGGCGGCAGCCGTTCTGGGTTCTCTGTGTGAAGGCCTTCTTTTGTGCCACCGGAAAAATGACGCGCAGAACCTGACCCATGAGTTCTATTTCGGAAAATACAACCGGCATCCGGCTTTCAGGCGCGAGGTCAAATCGGTTTTCAATTCCTCGGAAATTTTGGCTGCTATCAGTCTGTGAGATTCAGGCTTTGCAATGCTGCATATACAGATTTCAGAGAGCCATTTCCGAAGCATCCTGAAGCAAATCTTCAGGCTTGCCGATGGCGGTTCTGATTTGGCAAATTGTCAAGATTAAAGATTTGACCCCTTTAGAACTCTACAGCCCGGACGGATCCAACATAGCCGCCATAACGGCTCCGGAACGATCTTTTGTTTGCTGAGCGGAAGGCGGAGCGTTATGTTTTTAAGATAATTGAATCAACATGGAGGGGACCATGAGAACAGCTATCGATATATTACAGGAAAAATCAACGATGCGCCTGGTTACCATGGCCCCGGGGGCCTTGGTGATCGACGTGGTCCGGCAGATGATCAAGCACAATATCGGCTCCATGCTCATTGGCCAGGACACTCAGATCGCAGGCATATGGACGGAGCGGGATTTTTTGAAAAACATGCTGGAGCCAGGCTTTGATCCGCAAACCGCCGTGGTTGACGATTATATGCACACCGGGCTGGTTTCAGTTGCTCCGGATACACCGGTCGATCGGCTTGAAGAAATGTTTTTGGGCCTTTTTACACGCCATATCCTTGTAATCAAAGATGATATCTGCATCGGCCTGCTGTCAATCGGCGATGTCCTGAGATCCAGCCTTCTGGAAAAAGACCGGAAAATCAGGGAATTAAACCATATCGCAAGCTGGGAATACTACGAGAACTGGGCCTGGCACCGGGGGCGGGAAGGCCGGACTGGCAACAAGCCGTAAGCCATAAAGGAGCCACACCTTGCCGGGCTAAAATTGATGGCACCGTAAAAATTCGAGTAAGCAAAAATGCCGGTGTTCGACCGTTTAAAGTAAAATTACCTGCTTGACAGAATATATGATATATCATATATTGATGGTGTCGTAATTTTATATGTTTAAACAGGACACCCGATGAACATAACCAAAGAAAATGTGATCACCCGGGACACAAAGGCCGATCAGGTATACCATCGCATAAAGGAGTCGATCCTCCGCGGTGAAATGGCTCCCGGTGAAAAACTGGTTATTCATCAGCTTGCCAAATTTTTCAACACCTCCATCATTCCGGTCCGGGAAGCCATCAGCCGGCTTGAATCCGATGATTTAATAAAAGTAGTGCCCCACACCTGCATTTGCGTCAAAGGGATTAATCCGGAACGGCTAAAAGAGATTTATCCCATCAGGGGCATCCTGGAGGGCCATGCGACCCGGCTGGCCGCCGGGCGGCTGAAACCTTCCGAAATCTCACAGTTGCGGGAAATGATCAAAAAAATGGACGATGCCATCGCTTCAGGCAATTCCGCGCTCATGGGCCAGCTCAATACAGAATTTCACATGGAGATCTACCGGGCTTCCAGCAACCAGACGTTAATTCATATGATCGACGACCTTTGGCAGAAGACAATCCTGGCCCGCCTGATTTTTAAATTCACACCCGAGCGGGCTGCCGTGTCAAACCGGGAACACCGTGCAATTGTCCTGGCCCTGGAAAAAAAAGAGGCTAAAAAGGCCGAAAGGCTCATCATCCGGCAGAACGAAGAAACACTGGGAACCCTGATCCGTCATTTGGCCGGTATCGGGGAAGCCGAAACCATGCAGAATGATAAAAAATAAAATTTGCGGCCGTTTTTTGGTCTGCCGGCTGCAGTTGATCTGAATGCATATTTTTTAACATAGATCGTCTCTGAAAATCCAGGGATTTGCCCTGTTTTCAATTTACCGGAGGTGTTGTTTGCATGAAATAACATCGAGTTTACCCCCGGCTTGCGACTTTAATGAAGTTCGCCGGGTGGAGGGGTTTGACCGGATCAGGGAACAATATCCGGACTTTCTTTCAGACGAATCAAAACTGACAATGGGACCTTTTGACCTCCTCTTTTTTCCCGCCAATGAATCAGAGCTCTCAGCGGTTGTAAAGGAAATGGTCCGGCGAAATATTCCCATTACAGTGGCCGGGGCCCGAACCGGTCTTGTGGGAGGGTGCGTGCCGCCCGAAGGTGCCCTGGTTTCTTTGGCGCAGATGAGCAAGGTCCTCGCAGTTTATCACGCGCCTTACGCCCGGGAATGGAGAATCCGGGCAGAAGCTGCGGTCCGCCTTGCCGATATTGATAAAATGGCGGAAAGCAAGCGGTTCCCGGATCTGGAAAAAAGTCAGGACCCCTTTGTTATTGAGCAGCTGCGCCTATATGGCGGGGAGCAGCAAAGATATTTTTATCCCCCGGACCCCACGGAAATGAGTGCAAGCATAGGCGGCAGCGTTGCTACAAACGCTTCAGGCGCCCGGACTTTCCGGTTCGGCCCGACCCGTGACTGGGTCAGGGGGATCCGGGTCATGACCATGACTGGTGAGGTACTTGATATCCCCAGGGGCAAGTATTTTTCTTCGCCCTCCGGCTGGTTTACGGTGTACGACGGAAAAGGAAGCTGTTACCCGGTCCGGATCCCGGATTATCAGATGCCACGGACAAAAAATACAGCCGGATTCTACGCTTCACCCCACATGGACCTGGTCGATCTTTTCATCGGATCGGAAGGATCTTTTGGAATAATAACCTCCGTGGATATCGCGCTGCTTGCCTGGCAGCCCAAGTGCAGCATCATTTTGTTTACTGAATCAGACGAGCGCGCCCTTCACCTGGTGGAAACCCTCCGCTCGGACAAACGGCTGAAGCTGGATTTTCTTGAATTCTATTCGAGCAGTGCCATGGACCTGCTGCGGGACATGCAGGCCGGGGACCCACGCCATGTGGGCATGCCTGCCATTCCTGAATCTGCGGGCGCCGCGGTTTTTTTCGATGTGGGCTTTGATCCCCTGGAAGAAAAACCGGATTTCAGAGCACTGGAGGAAAGTACGGCTTCGGCCGGCGTTTACCTGGCCGATTCCTGGGCCGGTTACGAGCCGCGGGAACTGGCCCGCTTTAAGGCTTTCAGGCACCTTTTGCCTGAAAAAATCACCCAGGTCCTCTCAGAGAGGAAAAAAACCTATCCGGGCCTGCACCGGCTCAGCTCGGATCTGGCGGTACCGGACGAACATCTTTTCGATATGTGGCGCCTGTATCGCACTCAGCTCGACCAGGCCGGCTTTGAATGGGTGGCCTTCGGCCATGTGGGAAACAATCACCTTCATGTATCCACCATGCCCCGGAACATGGAAGAACTGGAAAGGGGGTTGCGCCTATACGCCCAATTCGCCCAAAAGGCGGCGGCTTATGGTGGTGCTGTCAGTGCGGAACACGGAGTCGGCAAAATCAAATCCAAATTTCTGGCCAAAATGTATTCCGCCGACGAGATAAACCAAATGCATGCGGTTAAAACGGCGCTGGATCCCGACATGCTGCTCAACCCCGGCAATATTTTTGCAGCCTGAAGAGGAAGACATGGAAATTGTTGTTGCTGTCAAGCAAGTCCCTGAGATTTCAGAGGTCAAGATCAACCGGGAAACCGGAACTCTCATCCGTGAAGGCGTTGCCTCAATTTTAAACCCCTTTTGCGAGTATGCCCTGGATCATGCCGTCCGGCTCAAAGCGGCCAACCCTGAAATCAGAATTACGGCCTTATCCATGGGGCCGCCCCAGGCAAGGGCTGCCCTGCTCAGAGCTCTGGAACTCGGAGCAGACCGGGCAATCCTGGTCTGTGACCGGAAATTTGCCGGAGCCGATACCTGGGCCACGGCGTTGACCCTTTCCGAAGCCATTCACCAGTTTGTTCCAGGATATAAACTGATACTGGTGGGCAAACAGGCAATCGACGGCGATACGGCCCAGGTGGGCCCGGAACTGGCTGAAATGCTGTCGCTGCCCCAGATCAGCTACGGAATTGAGGCCGAACTGACCGCCGGACTGAAACGAATCCGTGTGAAGCGGGAAATTGAATCCGGGTATCAGATAATGGAAGCCAGGCTGCCGGCACTGGTTTCGTTCAGCAAGGGCGAAGTCATTCGGCGGGCCCCGTCTTTTAAGGAAATTTTAGGTGCCCGGGCCAAACAGATCAAGGTTGCAGATGCTTCGGAACTGGGGCTTGCCGAAAAAGAAGTTGGGTTAAGCGGCTCCCATACCCATGTTGTAAAGATTTTTCCCCCGTCACAAAAGGTTCACGGCCGCATGCTTACCGGCCTGGAAGCCGGGGAGGCCGGGCGGGAAATATGCCTTTTTCTGAAGGACCGGGGTATACCGACCGATTCTGACATGCGTTACCGGACATGAGGTTTTTTAAACATGCTGCTGATTGACCCGCAAAAATGCAATGCCTGTAAATTGTGTGAACATAACTGCCCTTTTGAAGCCATTAAAATAGTAGACGATCAACCCGAAGTGGATGATTCCTGCACCTTGTGCGGTTCATGCATAAACGTCTGTACCCGGGGCGCTCTTAGCATAAAGCGCAGGATTGTTTCCGCCCGCGAGCTTGCGCAATACCGGGGGGTGATGGTCATAGCCGAATGCGAGCTTCGGGATGGCGTTTTGCAGCCCAAAAAGGTTGTTTACGAATTATTGTCAAAGGGCCGCCAGCTGGCGGACAAGCTCCGTGAAGAGCTTGTAGCGGTGGCAATGGGAGATGAGCGCATGGCATCCCTGGACACACTTTGCCATCACGGCGCAGACCGGGTTTTGCGCTGCATTCACCCGCTTCTGGGGGAATTTAGCACTGATGGGTTTTGTACGGTGCTCTCCACTGTTATCACCCGGCTGAAACCATCGATTGTTCTCTACGGGGCCACCCCAAACGGCCGGGAGCTGGCTCCCAGGGTGGCGGCAAGACTGCGATTGGGCCTGACTGCGGACTGCACCGGCCTGGATATCGACGAGCAGGGGCAACTGGTTCAAACCCGCCCGGCTTTTGGCGGCAATATCATGGCCTCGATCATCGCCCCCAATTCAAGGCCCCAGACCGCAACCGTGAGGCCAAACGTATTTACAGCCGATTACCTCGACCCGGACCGCCCTGTTCAGGTACAAAAGCAGCCCGTACACCTGAGCAAAGCCGCCATCCGTACCAGGGTGGTCAGCGAAATCCGGTTTCCCTGCGAGGAGATTGCAAAAATCGAAGCCGCCAGGATAATTGTCTCAGCCGGCCGGGGATGCTGCAAGGAAAAAGACCTGAAAAAAGCCGGACTATTGGCTGAAAAACTCGGCGGCGCAATGGCATGTTCCCGTCCGCTGGTGGAAGAAGGCCTGATGCCGCATACTTGTCAAGTTGGACAATCCGGAAATACCGTATGCCCGGATATCTACATAGCCGCCGGCATCAGTGGAGCTGTTCAGCATGCGGTGGGCATGAATTCTTCAAAAACCATTATCGCAATCAATGAGGACCCCGAGGCCCCCATTTTCCGAATCGCGGATCTGGGCATCGTGGGTGATGCCGGCCAGATATTGTCTGCCCTGCTCGATGCTCTGCATACGCCCAGCCCCGCTTCGGATTCCGGGCAGAGTGAAGCCGGCAGGGGAGTTGGCATCGCGGACTGATATTTTATCTGCCGGAAGGATGTTTATACAATGCAAACAGGAGAACAGAAATGGGTTTAAGTCTATTGGAGGGAAACGAGGCCATCGGCTGGGGTGCCCTTGACTCAGGCTGCCGCTTTTTTGCCGGATATCCCATCACACCGGCTACAAGTATCTTGAGCACCATGCTCCGCCTGCTGCCACCCGCAGGCGGAATTGTCCTTCAGGGTGAAGACGAAATCGCTTCAATGGGCTATTGCATAGGCGCCTCCATGGCCGGGTACAAGGCAATGACGGCCACCAGCGGGCCGGGCATCAGTCTTTACAGTGAACACATAAGCTTTGCAATCGCTTCGGAGATACCCATGGTCATTGTCGATGTCCAGCGGCTCGGCCCTTCAACGGGCAGCGCAACCAGGGGTGCGGACGGAGATATACAGTTTC
>JAABTZ010000182.1 GCA_011389605.1 Desulfobacteraceae bacterium | reverse complement strand
AAATCGCGCAAGCCTTGATCTTGAACTTTTTACGGCGCCATCTGAAAACCGACTTTTTACGAGTTTGTCGAAATTAATAGCTTTTAAAAATCTGAAACGCTCAGTTTAGGTTTTATTGTTTGGCAACCATGTCAGTTTAGGCATTTAATCAGAATGATTGTTTGCATGCAATAAAAAAATCCGGCAAAAAAATCGGAGAAAGGAAACAAGCTGCATGGCGGCGCGGATTAAAAAATACTGGTTTCTAATAGGTCTTGCACTGGTATTTGCAGTCACCCTTGCAGATCCCTCGGGGTGGGTGGCTGATTTGGGGCTGTGGCTGAAATTAAACCATGGCCCGGATGCTGTGATTTTTCTGGTGTTTTTCTTTTCAGGCATATTGCTGGACCCCGGCCAGATTCGTTCCGGGCTCACCGATATCTCAGGCACTGTAATGGCCCTCGGGCTTATTTTTATTGCAGCCCCGATTCTTGCGGCATTGGCTGTCTTTGGATCTCTGGAAACCGGTCTTGTAATAGGGTTGTTTCTGGTGGCGGTCATGCCTACCACCATGAGCAGCGGTGTTGTCATGAGCGGGGCTGCGGGCGGCAATCCAGCTCATGCTTTGTTTATAACTATTTTGGCCAATGTCTTGTGCATGTTCACCATTCCGGTGACTCTTCCGTTATTGCTGCAGTTAACCGATATTTCAACCCTGGTTGACTTTGACCGGTTGGCTGTGATGATCAAAATCGGCCTTTACGTGCTGGTGCCATTGTGCATGGGGCTTGCTGTAAAAGCATGGGGATTTTTTCGGTTAAACTCTGCTGCTCCTGCATTTCAGATTATCAACCAATGCCTGATTCTTTGCATTGTCTGGATGGGCGTGGCCCAGGCCCGCCCTGTGCTTGCCCAAAACTGGTCGGTCATGATTTCCATTGCCTGTATTGTGACACTGTTTCATCTGGCCCTGCTCGGGAGCGCCTTTTTGCTGGTGCGTCTGTTTTCAGTGCCCCGGGGCCGAATGGAAGCCATATTGTTTATGGGCAGTCAAAAGACCCTTCCATTGTCAATCATCCTGCAGGTCACTTTGTTTGGCCAGTATGCCCAGGCTCTGATGGTCTGCGTGCTCCACCACCTGATTTCCCTGTTGATTGACGGTTTTCTGGTGGGCAGGATAGGGCGCCATTCCATGGGAATACAAAAACCTAATAGATAGCAGTGTTTTTAAAGGATATACCCGTTGGCAAGGGACAGGTAAAAATCGGTCTGATCCTTAATCCAGGCGTCATCGCGCCCGAGTTCAGCGGCCATGAGCCGGGTGACCTCCGGGGCAGCCTCCATGCTGGCCCTGGCGTCGAGCAGCAGGGCCCGGGTGCGGCGGGCCAGAAAATCCTCCACCGTGCGGGCCATTTCATGACGCACCGCCCAGATGACTTCTGCTGCAATGGTTGGAAACGCCGGATGTATCTGTTTTCTTAACTCAGGGTTTTCATAGTAAAGGTCCTGGATGCCAGCCGCATCTGCGCCGTAAACGGCCAGGTCTCCGAATTTTTCCGCATTGTTGTGATACCCGTGGATCGGCAGGTCATAGGTCACGCAGGGACGCTCTTCAAGGCGGGCAACCATTGCTGCCTGGTCAATGGTTTCCTCCGCCATTTTTCTGTAGGTGGTCCATTTACCGCCCGTGATGGTCACCAATCCTGAGCGGGAAATATAGATTGTGTGGTCCCGGGAGATGGCAGCAGTATTGTCTGCTTCTCCCTTGCTTACCAGAGGACGCAGGCCTGCAAAAATGCTTAGTACATCGGATTCTTCCGGATCCTTGGTCAAATACCTGGCCGCGTGGGAGAGAAGAAATTCTATTTCACTTTCCAGGGGACGGGGCTCTGTGAGGATCTTATCAACCATTGTATCCGTGGTGCCCACGATCACTTTATCGTGCCAGGGGGTGGCAAACAAAACACGGCCGTCGGCAGTATGAGGCACCATAATTGCCGTGTCTCCCGGCAGAAAGGAAGCATCCAGCACCAGATGTACTCCCTGGCTGGCAATGATGATTTCTTTTGCGCCCGGATCATCCATGCGAAGAACCTGGTCTGTAAATACCCCTGTTGCATTTATTACGCCTTTAGCCTTGATTTCGTATTCCGCTCCGGTTTCCATGTCCTGTGCCAGCACCCCGGCAGTCATGTCCTTTTCACGGATCAGAGCTTTTGCCTTCATGTAATTTACCAGGGTGGCCGACTGATCTGCTGCAGTCTGGGCCATGTTGACTGCCAGGCGCGAGTCGTCGAACTGGCCGTCATAGTATATTACTCCGCCGAGCAGCCCTTCGGTTTCAACAGTGGGCAGGTAGTGCCGGGTTTTTTCCCTGGACAGAAATTTGGAATTGCCGAATCCGTGCTTGCCGGCCAGCATATCGTAGAGTTTTAATCCGATGCCGTAAAACGGGCCTTCCCACCAGTCATAGCTGGGCACCACAAAGGGAAGGTTATGCACGAGATGAGGTGCGTTTTTCCGCAGCCTGCCCCGCTCCTTTAAAGCTTCCAGCACCAGGGAGACGTTTCCCTGCTGCAAATAGCGCACCCCCCCGTGAATAAGCTTGGTACTTCGGCTGGAAGTGCCTTTTGAAAAATCGTCCTGTTCAAGCAAAAGGGTTTGATATCCACGGGAAGCCGATTCAATGGCGCATCCAAGCCCTGTGGCCCCCCCGCCTATGATTATCAGGTCCCAGGGTTGCTGGTTGTGCTTGATCCTTGAAATCATTTCATTTCGGTTCATGGGTTTCTCCAGGCTGTAAAAGCAGATACATAGGTGTAATATGATTGACGGCTTCTAAAAAACCAGGTTTTAAGATCGTGCCGTAAAAGTTTAAGATCAGGGCTGGCGCAATCCCTGAAGAATACAGCGTACTTAGCCGTACGTGGAATTCTTCAGAAATTGTGCGTAACGCAGATATTGGACTTTTACGATGCCATCGCCATTGGTTAAATTCTATATTTTATGGGACCGATTGGCAAACGGATTTTTATTTTACTGTCCTGGCTCCACGCATCGCGGGCTGCTGTTTCTATGGTTGTAATTAGTTTTTGACAAGACAGGTAGGTGATCTGATAATATCAACTAAGGTCATGAATCGTCTCCGGGATGTTCAATTTGGAATAAAAGAAAAGCAACCACCTGGGACAGGGGGTAAATGATGAAAAAGTTTATAAAAATTACCGGAATTGTCGTGTGTATTTTAGCTGTTCTGGTTATCGTATTGCTTGTGGCCGCCAAATGGCTGATTACCCCGGAAAGGGTCCGGCAAGCCGTGGTTCCGGTTGCGGAAAAAGCCCTTAACCGGCCGGTTGTCATTGGCGATATCAATATTCGTTTGTTTTCCGGTGTGTCCATAGATGATATGCGCATTGGAATGCGGGATGAAAAAGACGATTTTGCTGCCGCAGACCAAGTCGTGCTGCGTTATCAATTGCTTCCGCTTTTAAAAAAGCAGGTGGTCATTGATGAAGTGCGCCTGGAGAATCCAAAAATTCGTGTTATCCGGAATGCAGACGGCAGTTTTAACTTCAGTGATCTTCTGGAGCAGCCCTTGTCGCCGTCTGAAAAAGGCAGTGATCCGGTTCCGGAGACCGACGGTGGTGGAGCAGCTATCGATTTGCTGGTAAACCGGGTACTGATAAAAGACGGTGTTGTCCGCTTTACCGACAAGGCTGCGGGCTCAGACGGGTTTGACTATGAGATCAGCCGGATCAACGGATCCGCCGAAAACATTTCTCTTCAAAATGCCTTTCCTTTCAAGATTTCCGTCCTGTTAAACCAGGCGCCCCTTTCGGTTTCAGGGATGTTGGACCCTGTAGTGCTTGAGGCAAGAGCGGATCTGAAACTCGATGATTTCAATATTACAGATTTTTCTCCCTATTTCAGTCAGCACCTGCCAGGCCGGCTTTCTTCGGCCCGGCTCGGGCTGAAGGCCTCGGTTGAGGCTGGCAGCAGGTTTGTTGAGTCTTCCGGAAACATTATGGCCCGCGAGATTAATCTGGCACTGGATGCCATTTCCCATGCGCCTGTTGAAAATGCTCATATGGGTTTTGACTATGATCTTGCCGTTGACCTGGAGAAAAAAAGTCTTCAGATCCGCAAAGCCGGCCTTGATGCCAATGGGATTGCAGTTAATGCTTCGGGCAGTGTTGAAAAAATTGATACCACCCCCCTGCTGGACCTGGAATTGGAACTGCCCGCAACAGGCCTTGAAAAGATCCTTGCCGCCGTGTCCCGGGGTTTTGTGCAGGAATTGACCTCCATGGATCCGGCCGGAACCATCAGTGCAAAAGCTTCTATATCTGGTTCGGCAGACAAGCCCGAAAGTCTTCTTAAAACCGGCAAAATCAACCTCGATGGTATTGGTGCCAATGTTTCCGGGATTCGCCCGGTTTTTACCGGCGATATTGCCCTTTCTTCTGAAAAAATTTCCTCTGAGAAATTACAGATTGTTCTTGGCGAGGATAAGGCCTATATGGATTTTTCTGCTACAGATTTTCGCTCTGTTCCCATCAGGATTTTAAGCAGTATTCAGGCTGCAAATCTCAATATTGACAAATTGATCGCATCAATGGAAAAGTCTGAAAGCAGCGGCAGCCGGGATAATGACCATGGTGCAGAAGCCCGCGGGGATCAAGCCGGATCCCAAGGTTCTAATGAATCAGACAAAGATGTAACCGTGGGTCCCTTTGACCTGCCGGTTTACGCTCAGGGCCGAATTGATGTAAAGAAGGCTGTTTACAAAGGCCTTGTGGTTTCAGATGTGATGATCCGATACAGCCTGGCAGATAACGTTTTTAATATGGAAACCCTGGAGGCTCACATGGCTGAAGGACAGGTGAAAGGCAATGCCAGTGTGGACCTTGGAGTGCGGGGGCTTTCCTACAATGCCGATTTTTCGGTCAATGATTTTTCCTCTGATGCCCTGATATCCGGTGTTTCTCCACATGCTGCGGGAAGCCTTGATGGCAAAACAAGCGCATCTTTGAAGCTTTCCGGAAAAGGAACTGCCTGGACTGATATCCAGAAAGCCCTAAGCGGAGATGGAATCATTATGATTTCAGAAGGAAAGATTGCAGAAAACGCCCTAATAGAAGGGTTGACCAGGGTTCTGGGTGTAAAGGATCTCAAATCCATTGATTTTGATTCGTTTGAGGGTGGTTTTAAAATCGATGGCGGCAGGATAAAACTTGATTCCGGTCTTGATGGGAAAAATATAAAAATGAGACCTTCCGGGACCATAGGCCTGGACGGATCCCTGGACATGAACCTTAACCTGTCTCTGGCCCCGGGTTTTTCCAGCCGCTTATCGCAGGATTCCGTTGCGGCCCGCCTGCTGGCAGATGAGCAGGGATGGACCCGGCTGCCTGTTGCCCTTGGCGGATCCTTTTTAAGTCCTCAGTTTAAGCTCGACAGTGCCCAAATTCAGGAGCAGATCCAGCAAAAAGCAACCCAGGAGGTAATAGAAAAAGGTCTGCGGAAATTATTCGAGTAAATATTTTGCGGTCATACTTTGATGTTCTAGTAAAAAGTCTGATTTCAGATGGGGCCGTAAAAAGTTCAAGATCAAGGCTTGCGCGATTGCCGAAGAATGGAGCGTACTTAGCCGTACGTGAAATTCTGAAAAATCGCGCGTAACGCAGATATTGGACTTTTTACGGTTCCATCATACTTTGGAATGGTCAAACTCCCAGGCCCCGGTTTCATCATCCCGGAACATATCCTGGAAAACGTTGGGGAATTCTTTTTTACATATCTTCGCGATTTGATTGCCCACCAGACGGATTTCCTCTTCTGCGTGCAAGGATGTGCGCATGGAAATTATATGCCGCCAGGCACGCAGGTTGCCGGTTACCATGATGGTGGTAGCGATGCCTATGGGCGCAAGGCGCCTGAACATTGATGTGAGCGTCTTTTTTGTGGTAAAATCATCCATGTCGTCAATACCGAAGATATCAGCCAGTTCCTTTTGGGTGTTTTCCAGAAAATCAATTACTTCCCTGATTTTTTTTTCGGCTTTGGGATTGGTTCCTGCCGAATCCGGGATCCAGACCGGAAGATTGTCCAGCCGTACGTACCTGAGGCTTTCCTGTGAATAGGCCATGCCGGCCCTGTGCCGGACCAGCTCGTGGGTAAATACCCGGGATACATTTCTGCATATAAAAGTTGCATTCACGTGCTCGAGAACCGATCCGTGGCCGCTTTTCAGCACATTGGCCAGATACCGGTCGTTTCCCCTGCGTACCTGGGAAACATTGGGATTGGAGGCTTCGGGCTTTTCAGGATCCCAGGGCTGCCATGATCGATAGCACATGCGTCCTGCGGCTTCGATCAGATTTTCTCCGTCAGATACGCTGCTGTCTGACTGCCAGTCTGGATTGCCTATATCTTTTAAGTAGGCGCTTAATCCTTCGGACACCAGCATGGTTTTGGCCACCAGGTAAACCCGGGGCAAATCAACTTCCCGCATGATTGCCTCCTGTATTTCGTGATAGAGAAATTATTCGGTTTTTATTTCTGATTTTTTTGCAAACCAGGTCCTTATAACAGCATGAACCAGCGTGGCCAGGGGAATGGCCAGAAAAAGTCCCCAGATGCCCCATAGCCCGCCGAATACCAGAATAGCCACGATTATGGCCACCGGGTGAAGATTTACAACTCCCGAGAGCAGAAGGGGTACCAGGATGTTGCCGTCAATAAGCTGTATAATGCCGTATGCGATCACAGTGTAGGTCA
>JAABTZ010000181.1 GCA_011389605.1 Desulfobacteraceae bacterium | reverse complement strand
TTCTTCAAAATCGCGCAAGCCTTGATCTTGAACTTTTTACAAAGCCGTCTAAGAGCGACTTTTTACGAGTGCATCAAGCCTGACGGCTCAGTTCGGGGCAAAAAAAGGGATCAGGCGGCCGAGGGCCCCAGTTCTCCGGCCTTTAGCCTCTGGACCTGGCGGTTGTAGAAAGCAATCACGTCCCTTCTGTCCAGCATTCCCAGCAGCACACGCTCATCATCTTCCGAGACCACCGGCAGGCTGTCAATGTTTTTTGTTGTCATCTTCTGAAGCACAGTATTTAAATCCTCGGATGCAGTAGTTGAAACCACGCTGGATGTGGCGATATCGCGCACTACCACCAGATGTTCGATTTCAGGGGCAAAAAGGACACTTCTGATATCCGTGCTGGAAAAAATCCCGCTCATCTTGTTTTTTTCATCCATCACAGGAAAATAATGCTGTTTGGTCCTGGAAAAAAACAACTTAAACTCCTGGAAAGGCATGTGTTCGGGAATTGACTGAACTTTGCGCACCAGATGCATCAGATCCCGGACCTTTATCAACTGAAGCACGTCGACCATAAACTCGCCTGCATGAGCAGGGGAGGCCACGCGGTTTTTGACCTGCTTTCTGTAAATGCTCCATCTCCGGGAAGTGACATAGCAGATGGAACAGACAAAAAGGCTGGGCAGCAGCAGTTCATAGGAATTTGTCATCTCGCTTACAAAAATAATTGTTGAAATGGGCGCATTGGAAACAGCTGTAAAAAAACCTGCCATACCCACCACAACAAAAGCCCCCGGGCTTGTGACAACACCGGGAATGACCTGATGAAACAGCTTGCCCACCACCCCGCCCATTGCCCCGCCAATTACAACGGAAGGTCCAAACACACCTCCGGAGCCTCCGGAGCCGATTGTAAATGAAGTCGTCAAAATCTTTCCCAGGGCAAGGGCCAGAAGAACGGAGACAGCAAGCTCGTTGAAAATGGCCTGCTGGGCGTAGCCGTACCCGAAAGCCAGGGTGGAAGGCAGGTAAAAACCTATCATGCCCGTTAGCAGGCCTCCTATGGCAGGCTTGAAATGCCTTGGAATCTTGATTTTATGAAACAGGTCAGTAACACCGTAAAAGGATTTGACATAAAAAAAGCTTAAAGCAGAAAGCACCATGGCAAGGACAATGTAGGGCCCCAGTTCCAGTGGATTTTGAAACTTGAACTCCGGGGAGTCAAAAAGCGTGCCCCATCCAAAGACCAGTGAAAACAGGCAATAGGCCACCACCGATGAAATCCCTGCCGGAATTATGACCTCTGATTCAAAATCCGGATCACTGTAGAGCACTTCCGAGGCAAACAAGGCACCTGCCAGAGGCGCCCGGAAAATACTGCCCACTCCGGCGCCGATGCCTGCGGCCAGCATTATCCTGCGCTCCCGCTCCGAAAGCTTGAGTTTTTCAGCCATAAAAGAGCCAAAGCCAGCCCCGATCTGGGCAATAGGGCCTTCCCTGCCACCGGATCCGCCTGTTGTAAGGGTGATTGCAGATGCGATGGTTTTAACAAGGGGTACCCTGGCCCTCATCACCCCGCCATGCTGGTGATAAGCTTCAATGGCTGCATCTGTTCCGTGCCCCTCGGCTTCAGGGGCAAGCCAGTATACGATACAGCCGCTTACAAGACCTCCGGCAGCCGGGAGAAACAGCAGAAGCCAGCGGTTAAATACCGTGGCGGTCGGCGGAAGAATATGATGTTCGCCCGTGGGCGCCGGGGGCCGGTATCCTGCCATCCAGTCCATAAACACATGGGTCCCCAGCTGGCACAGATACTGGAAAATAATGGAGCCGGTGCCCGCAACAATGCCGATAAGAACAAAAAAAAGGCTCCACTTGCCCGCCCGGGCAAAATTGACCATGCGGATAGTCTGCTTTAACTGCACAAAGAGCTGCTGGATGCGGTTGGTATAGGCCACTTGTCTTCTTTCCGGCAAGGGGGCGCCTTGCAAACAAACCGGCTTTATCCTTCAGCCTGCTGCAAGTCATTGACCCCCTGGTAAACAATGTCAAACAGGGTTTGGATATCACCTTGTTCCAGGCAGGAGAAGGCCACACGCAGATCATGCTTGCCCAGTGCAATCAGGCCCACCCCGTAGCTATCAAGCAGATGCACACGCAGGGCCTCGGCTTCCAAGGTTTTGAGCCGGATACACATGAAATAACCAGAATTGAAGGGGTACGCCTCCCAGGCAGAATCATATTTAGGATCTGCCAGCACCTGTTTGACCGTTTCGGCCCGGGATTGGAGCAGATCATATTTGGCCTGCTTTTCAGCCTGATAGTTTTTATCCTGCATGGATTTAAGCACGATGGACTGGCTTAAATGCGAGCAGTTTGAAATATTGCCGCGAACGCACCCGGCGGTTTTCCGCTCCAGGGCATCGTAGACACCGGCAGTGTCGCCCTGCACATCAGCGCCGTAAGTAACAAAGCCCACGCGCAGTCCCCA
>JAABTZ010000180.1 GCA_011389605.1 Desulfobacteraceae bacterium | reverse complement strand
TCCCCAAACATAATTTTCCTTTGTGGCCCCGTCGAGCTTAACAGCCAGAAGCCGGGGGTGCCGGCCGCAAAGCCTTGAAAAAATGGATTCCTTTAAAATCCCATCTTCATAAAACAGGCCGAAATATGCATCGTCACATACTGCAATCACGTTGGTGCCTGCCGCGGCAGCTTCTGTAAGAGCACCTGCCACCGCATCGGCCTCATTTTCAGTAAGAGTATAGCCTGTGGGATTATGGGGGAAATTAAGCAGAACGGTTATTTTCTCATTGCGTTGCGCCTCTTTTTTGATGCAGGCGGCAAAAGCCTCCACATTATAGCCGCCCTTGTCGGTAAAAATGGGATACTGGGATATGCGCGCCTGTTTGCGCACGCTGAAAATCATGTTGTAATTGCCCCACATCATGTCGGGCAGGATAATCACATCGCCCGGATCTGTCCACACATCGGCAAATATGCTGATGGCATGGGTAATGCCGTTTGTCACCACGGGCAGACTTACGGTCTTGCCGGCAAGCGACGGGTTTTTTTCGTAAATCGCCTCCTGCCACTGCCCGCGCAGCTGCGGAATTCCAAAAGATGGAGCATAGGTGACCGATTCTTCCGGTCCAAGGCCTGCAACGGATCGCATCACCGAGGGCAGTACCATGGCGCTGCCGCCTTCTTTTGCAATGCCGATGGTGGCATTCAAACGGGTGGCCTTTTCCTTGGCCTCCGCACTCTGGGACAAAATCCCCTTGGGGAAAAACAACTGCCTGCCAACACTTGAAAGCATTTCCATAAGGTGGCCATTGCCCTGCCCGATGACTTCATTTAATTGTGCTGCTAACGGATTCATTGTATCTGCCCTTTGCTCCTTTTGTTCGCTAAGCATTAACCTGTTGTTGGCCCTGAATTGACAAACACGTAAAACATGACGGCTTTGTAAAAAGTCCAATATCTGGGTTACGCGCAATTTTGAAGAATTTCACGTACGGACAGGTACGCTGCATTCTTTAAAATCGCGCAAGCCTTGATCTTGAACTTTTTACAAAGCCGCCTAAAAGCGACTTTTTACGAGTTTGTCAAACATAGCAAAAAGTAAAATAAAATATAATTTTTAATTTTTTATATCTTCTGAAAAGTTGTCAAGCTCTATTAAAAATTCAATAGGATTTGTAACTTTTTTCCTCCACAAGCTCCGAGCCGTATTTTAGATTTATTTCCCGCTTGACTTCGGCCCGCTTGTCGTTGTTGAAATATACACTTCTTGCAATTCCAATAAATTGCCGGTCAAATGATTTATCAGCTTCCTTTTGCCTGATGGCATCCTCGATATCCCATAGCCGGTTGTTAATTTCGTAAAGCCTCTGGTACTCCTGGCTCTTTTGCTCAATGCCCGCTGATGCCATTGCATCCCTTAACAGCCCAAACTCCTTATTTATGTTTTTAAGCTTTTCCGGCTCTTTGATGCGCTCAGACTTTATATGAAGGATTGTTGCCTTGTCCACCAGTTCGCCCATCGACACGTCGATTTTCATGCCTATTCCTTTCTTTAAATCCTCTTTTCCAGGGCCTTTGCCAAAAAAGTTAAGGACAAATCCGTTGATTTTTATTCCCGAACCATATAGGTTAAGTAACTTGATTTCAACCTAAACTGAGCTATTTTCAGATCAGGCTCAAGTTAAATCCCATTTAAAGCAAGAGCCTGCCCGGCAGAAATTTACCGGCTGGCTGTCAGAGCCACCAGAATGCCAAAATTTGCTGCAAAAAAAATCTGCCTTATACGAACCTCTGCCATAGGGGATACGGTCCATGCCCTGGCCCTGGCAAACGGCCTGAAAAAAGGATATCCCAATGCACAGCTTACATGGGTCATTCAAAACATTGCCTGTGAAATGGTCATTCACCAGCCATGTGTGGATAATTTTATTACTTTTGACCGGAAAACAGGTGTATCCGGCTGGTGCAGCCTGGTAAAAAAACTCCGCCAGCATTGCTTTGACCTTGTTGTAACCCCCCAGGTAAGTGCCAAGGCCAGCCTGATTTCTTTGTTTACGCGATCAAAAATCAAAGTCGGCTTTGACTGGCACCGCTCAAGGGAGCTGCACTGGCTTGCCACCACCCACCATATTGCCTCCAGGCCCATGGGACATGTGCAGGATCAGTTTTTTGAATTCCTCGACTACCTTGAAATCAATAATTATCAGAAAACATGGGATTTTTATTTTACAGCTGAAGAAAGATCATGGCAGAAGGCCTTTTTTGACCGGATTTCGAGGCCAGCCCTTGGTTTTGTAATAGCAACGGCTCATCATCAAAAAGACTGGACTCCTGCACGCTATGCCAGGGTCATGGACGAAGCTGAAAGCCGCCTGAATCTTAAGCCCGTAATTATAGGCGGGCCCGGCAGCCGTGAAAGAAAGATCGCTGATGAAATAACAGCCCTGTGCCACTGCAGCCCGGTAATTGCCCTGGAAAAGCCAATCAGGCACACCATGCTGCAGCTCGATGGCTGCCGTTTTGTGATATCCCCGGATACCGGGCCATTACACATTGCGGTGGCATTGGGAGTTCCCACCATAGGGCTTTACGGATATTCCAACCCCAGGCGATGCGGTCCTTACCGCTTCACAGACCTTTTAATTGATCATTACAATGATTCAAGTGAAGAAAATGTGCCCATTACAAGAAAAACAAGGCCCGGAAGAATGCAATCCATAGAGCCCGAAGAAGTCCTGGAAAAAATAGAATACGCATTGAAAAAATACCCGGGCAAACATGGCCCGGCAGGTAATAAAAAATGACTGTGATCCAACGGCACGGGCCTTATTGCTTCGGTTCTGACAGGGGGCTTGACCGCGTTCAGATGGAACTACTGGCAAACAGTTTCAATCTGCCCGCCCAGCAGGCCACCGGCGTGCTGGGCGGCAGAACTCAACCCATGTCACTTGAAATAGACAGATACGGGCCGGTGTTAATAAAGGCCTATTTCCGTGGCGGCATAGCGGGCCGCCTGAACCTGAAAACCTACCTGGGTCCGGGCCCTTGCCGGGGCCAGGCGGAGTTTGAAATGCTAAAGAAGGTCCGGTCCCTGGACATAAATGCGCCTGAACCCGTGGCATTTGCACTCAGGGGGCATATGTTAAAACAAACCTGGCTAATGACCCGTATGCTTACAGATTCTATAACTCTATCCCAGCTCTGTTCCGATAATCCGCAGGCTGCCCGTCAGGTCATGGCCCTGGTGACAGCCCAGGTCAGAAAACTGATCAAAAACCGCATCCTGCATGTAGACCTGCATCCCGGAAACATACTGATAAAAGGCAGCCAGGATGCCTACATTATTGATTTTGACAAGGCCGTCGTTAAAAAACAGGGCTGTTCGGGGCTTGGCAGGCGTTATGCCAGCAGATGGCGGCGGGCAGTAAAAAAGCACAGGCTGCCATCATTTATAGATGATACGTTCCGGTCGGGCCTTGGCGATGATTTAGAAAAAGCTTCTTGATTTTTAATCAGGAGTGAAAAGTTTTTGCTATCCCATCAATGAAATGCGGCGCAAACCATCAATAAAGATGGCCTGCGCCGCACAGAAGGGATCGCCTGGAACCGTAAAATGACTATTTTTTCCCGGCGCCGCGCTTGGAGGCCTTGATAGGATTAATCTTGGCCGCCTTGGTATCGGCAACAGCATTAGCAACGTGAGTTGCCAGATTACAGGCGCCGTTTTTCCACTTTTTTTCAGGCTCGGGGCATTTGCTGCAGTACCATCCGGATTCATAAGACACGCTCCGGGCGCAGCCGTTGCAGGCTTCCACAATCTGGTAGCAGGTACTGCCGTTGTAGCTGCATCCCGCTGCTGTCATAAAAGCACATTCCATTCCTTTTCGCGTGGTCTGGCAGATCATTTTTATTTCAACTCCTTTTTTCAAATGAAAATACCGGCCTGCAAAAAGACCGGATCAATTTTCCATGCGTGGCATGTTGCATCTAAATTCTTTACATTCAACTATATTTGCCGTAAGTACAACAAATCTGAAACATATCATATATACGGATCAATCTATTTTTGTCAATATTTTTTTAATCTAAGCGGAGTGATCAAAAAAGGCAGCATAGTTAGCCGTGGGTTAAATTCCAAGGGATTCTTAGCGCTACGCCGAGATTTAAAAGCTGCCTGAAAGCGACTTTTACACATGCATCAAGGTTGATGCACCCGTAAAAAGTCGCTCTTAGACGGCTTTGTAAAAAGTTCAAGATCAAGGCTTGCGCGATTTTGAAGAATGCAGCGTAC
>JAABTZ010000179.1 GCA_011389605.1 Desulfobacteraceae bacterium | reverse complement strand
ACCCTGGGGGCCTTTATCTGCTTTACCCTGCTCGTTGAGCTAAACGCCCCTTTCTATATGGCCTTTTCCCTGACGCTGGTATGCGCGTTTATCCTGGGTATTGTCGTGGAACGGCTGGTGTTAAAGCCCCTGATTGGCGAGCCCATTATCTCCGTAATAATGGTTACCATCGGACTGGGCATAACCCTGCGGGGGATCATGAACATGATCTGGACCCCCACATTCCGGAACTTTCCCAGGATTTTTCCATCAGAGCCGCTTCAGCTCGGCTTTGCCGTGATACCTTCGGGCCTGTGGTACGGGCTGCTTATCGCCGTTGCTGCCACGGCCCTGTTTATAGGGATCTTTAAGTTCTCCCGCATTGGCGTTGCCATGAGGGCCACGGCCAACGACCAGCAGGCGGCATTATCCATGGGAATAAGCGTAAGAGGTATATTTGCGCTGTCCTGGTGCTTCGGGGCAGCGGCCTCCATGATCGGCGGTATTGTCATCGGCAATATCAGCGGCATCAGCGTATACATGGGCGATGTGGGCCTGCAGGTACTGGCCGTGATTATCCTCGGCGGCCTGGACAGCATTGCCGGGGCCATTATCGGAGGCTTGATTATAGGAATTCTGCAAAACCTTACAGGTCTTTATATAGACCCGCTGGTGGGCGGCGGCGCCAAAAACGTTGCCCCCTATATTGTCCTGGTATTGATCCTGATGATCCGCCCCTACGGGCTGTTTGGCAAGCGTTTAATAGAGAGGGTTTGATATTATGCGATGCGGGGACTTCAAGGAGACCTATGTCAGGGATGAAGAAATTTTTCAGTCCCTGTTCGTTAAATTCTGGCTGGGCGTTTTAGCTGCCTTTCTTCTGATCTTTCCTTTTATCGCCAATGAGTACATGCTCTATATCGCCAACATGATCGGATTTGCCATCATCGGCGCCGTGGGACTCAACCTGCTTACAGGCTTTACCGGCCAGATTTCCCTGGGACATGCCGCCTTTATTGGTGTCGGGGCCTATACTTCTGCGATTCTGGTCACCCGGCTCGGACTTTCCTTCTGGCTGTCAATCCCCCTGGCCGGCCTTGTGGCTGCGTCCGCCGGAATGATCATCGGCATTCCCTCGCTTCGGGTAAAGGGCTTATATCTTTGTATTGCAACCCTTGCGGCCCAGTTTATCTTTGAGTTTATTTTCATCCACTGGGAAAGCATGACAATGGGCATTACCGGGATCAACGTCCCGCCGCCCTCCATTGGAGGATTTGAATTCAATACTGAAAAGCGCTTTTACTGGATTACGCTGTTTTTCGTGGTCCTTGGGGTCATATATGCCAAAAACCTGGTGCGCTCGCGTATGGGCCGGGCTTTTATGGCCATCCGGGACCGGGACCTCTCGGCTGAAATAATCGGAATCAATATTTTCCGTTACAAACTCAGCGCCTTTGCCATCAGCTCCTTTTATGCCGGGGTGGTGGGAGCATTGTGGGTTTTCTACCTGAAGGTGGTCACCCCGGATCATTTCCCGCTGCTTCTGAGCGTGGAATATCTGGCCATGATCATCGTGGGCGGGCTGGGCAGCATCCTGGGCGCCATTTTCGGCGGCATTTTCATGACCCTGGTACCCGAAATAATCAACACACTTTCTGCGGCTTTAAAAACGATCATGCCGGGCAATGAGGCATTTTTTGAGCCTCTTAAGAGCGTTGTTTTCGGAATGCTGATCATCCTGTTTCTGATTTTTGAACCCCGGGGGCTTGCCGAAATCTGGAACCGAATTAAAAACTTTTTCCGGCTCTGGCCCTTTTCCTACTAATCGGGGATTAGCAAAACAGGTTCGTTTTTCGGATGGAAAAAAGAAACTGCAAACAATAGGGGGGATTAATCATGAAAAAAATCGTCATTTTTTTGATCGGCTGCACCCTGTGTCTTGGATTTTTCGGTATAAGCCAGATTTATGCAGAGGAAAACCCTGTGATCTGTGCGGTTCACCCCTTTACGGGCCGGTTTGCTTTTGCCGGGATCCACGGGGTTGACGGCATGAAAGACGCCATTGACATGGCCAACGAGCAGGGCGGAGTCAATGGTAAAAAAATCGAGTTCCACTGGGAAGACGGGGAGTATAAAAACGACGTGGGCATTGCCGCATTCAAGCGGCTTTATGCAAAACACAAGCCCCATATCATGTTCGGCCAGAGCACGGGAATGACCAAGGCTCTTTCCCCGGAGATCCAGGACCGCTACAAGGTGCTTTACAGCGCCTACACCTTTGCCGAAATTGCGGCAAGCCCGGAGGAAAACCCGTTTTTGTTCATTGCCGGCCCCACCTACATCGAAATGTTTAATGTTCTGCTCAAATACATTGCGGAAAAAGATCCGGGGGCCAATATCGCCTTTTTTTACAGCGACACAGAGTTCGGCCGGGAGCCTATTCCCGCAGGCCGGGAGATCTGCAAGGACCTGGGTCTTAACCTGGTGGCCGAACAGGTCGCCAAGGTAGGGGAAACCGATGTCACCACCCAGGTGCTGGACCTGAAGCGCAAGGAGGCCCAGTATGTCATTTTTCAGGGTTTTGTGGCCACTCCCATCACCACGGTGATGAAACAGGCTAAGGACTATGGACTTGATGCCCAGTTCATGGGCACGTTCTGGTCCACTGAAAAACACCTTCTCGATCAGCTCGGCCCCCTTGCCGATGAATACATGGGGGTGACTGCCTACTCCTACTATTATCAGGATGAATATCCCATGATCAAAATGATCCGGGAGTGGAACCAGAAACATCATCCTGACAAGGCCGATTACCGGTCCCAGGCCTACATGCACAGCTTCATGACCGCCCTGGTGTTTGTCCGGGCCCTTGAGAAAGCCGATGAAATGGGGGGATTTACCCCGGAAAACCTGGTCAAGGGTCTTCAGTCCATCAAGGATTACGACGTGGGCGGACTCATGCCCCCTGTAACGATAGAAAACAACAGCATCCCGGTGGGCAGGATCGTGCGGGGCAATTCCAAAACAGGACAGTTTGAACCAGTTTCCGACTGGATCCACCTGAAATAATCTATTCTGCAAACAGGGCGCTTCCCCGCAAAGGGAAGCGTCCCGACCCTGATTCATCCCGGTCAGGGAAGAAAATACAAGCGAGTTTCCATGGAGATTTTAACGCTTCCTGCACTGCTGAGAAGAAATGCCCGCACTTATGGCCGCGGGAAAGTGGCGATCCGGGAAAAGGAATTCGGTATATGGCAGCCCGTGACCTGGCAAGGCTATTACGAAAATGTCCGGGATTTTGCCCTGGGGTTGCATAGCCTGGGATTCGGTCCGGATGACAAGCTCTCCTACATGGGAGACAACCGGCCCGAGGGGCTTTATGCGGAAGTGGCCGTCCAGGCCCTGCGCGGCTCCATTGTAGGAATATATCCCGACAGCCACCTGGAACAGGTTGAATACATTGTCAATCATTCGGACTCAAAATTCGTCGTGGCCGCTGACCAGGAGCAGGCCGACAAGATTCTTGATATCAGGGAGAAATGCCCCGCGGTGACAATGGTGATCGTCGATGACCCCAAGGGGATGCGCCATTATGATGATCAGATTCTGAACTATTTTGAGTATGTTACCGGACTGGGCCGGGAACTGGCGGACAAAGAACCCGGGCTGTTTGATGAAATGATTGACAAATGCTGCCCTGATGACGTGGGCATGATCAACTACACGTCCGGCACCACCGGATTTCCCAAAGGATGCATGATCACGCAGAAAAACATGTTCAGCGTGGCCCGGGCTCAGGACAGTGTGGATCCGGCCGCTGATAGCTTTGAATATGTTTCATTTCTGCCATTTCCATGGATCGGGGAGCAGGAGTTTGGCGTTTACTGGTCGCTGTATAAGGCCTTTACCGTCAATTTCCCCGAAAAAACAGAGACCGTCCAGGAAAACATCAGGGAAATCGGCCCCCATATCATGCTGGCCCCTCCCCGGATCTGGGAGAAGATCTGCTCGGACATCCAGGTAAAAATCCAGGACGCGGTCTGGATCAAGCGTTTTGTCTATCGGATATTTCTGCCGGTGGGCTACAGGATGGCCGATTTCCGTCTTCACAAAAAGGAGCCTCCCGCTGCCTGGAAGGCATTGAACCTGATGGCCTATTTTGTACTTTTCCGGCCCATCAAAAACTACTTCGGGCTAAGCCGGCTCATACACGTTTACACCGGCGGAGCCCCCCTGGGAGAGGAGATATTTAACCTGTTTCAGGCCCTGGGCGTCAATATCAAGCAGGCCTACGGCATGACCGAGCAGACAGCGGCCTCCATAATCCACCGTACCGATGACATCCGCCTGGATACAGTGGGCCAGCCGCTTCCCGGCCTGGAGTTCCGGGTGTCGGATACCGGAGAGCTGCTTTCTAAGGGCGATACCATATTTGCAGGCTATTACAAGGACCCGGAGGCCACGGCAAAAACCCTGCGCGACGGGTGGTTTTATTCCGGGGATGCGGCCGTGATCGAGGACGACGGCCATATCATCATTATCGACCGGATGTCTGATGTCATGGAACTGGCCGACGGCAGCCGGTTTTCCCCGCAATTTATTGAAAACAAGCTCAGGTTCAGCCCGTATATCACCGACGGCGTGGTCATCGGACAGGACCGGCCATTTATCACGGCCATGATTTCCATTGACATGGGCAACGTGGGCAAATGGGCCGAGGACAATCAGATTGCGTATACCACCTTTACCGATCTTTCGCAGAAAGACAAGATCTATGAGCTGGTTGCCGGGGAAGTGGCAAAAACCAATGAATCCCTTCCCAAAGTTGCCAAAATCAAAAGATTCGTGCTGCTCTACAAGGAGCTGGATGCAGACGATGACGAGCTGACCCGGACCCGCAAAGTCCGGCGCAAGTTTGTATCCGAAAGATACAGGGAGCTCATTGATGCCTTGTACGGCGATGAAACGGAAGTGGAGATTCAGGCCAGCATCCGCTACAGGGACGGCAAAGAGGTCAGCATGAAAACGCAAATCCGGGTAAATGAACTCGATACCGGCGCAATAGCCAGTGATGGGACAACAAATGGATTATCAGCTCAGCATTGAAAATGTACACCTGAGTTTCGGAGGGGTCCAGGCCTTAAACGGCGTGTCCACAGGAGTGAAAAAAGGCGAAATCTTCTCTATTATCGGCCCCAATGGTGCGGGGAAAACATGCCTGCTCAACTGCATCAACCGGTTTTACAGGCCGCAGTCGGGATCCATCAAATTTGAAGGACACGAAATCACCGGGCTGAGCCCCCATAAGATTCCGAAACTCGGCGTTGCCCGGACGTTTCAGAATGTGGAGCTTTTCAGCCATATGACTGTTTTGGACAATATCAAGCTCGGGGCTCATATCCATCTCAAATCCGGTTTCTTTTCAGGAGGGATTTACTTTGGCAGGTGCAGAAATGAAGAAATGCACCTGAGAAAGCACATTGAAAACGATATCATCGATCTTTTGGAAATCGAGCAGATCCGCAAAAGCGTTGTTTATTCACTTCCCTACGGCCTGCAAAAACGAGTGGAGCTGGCCCGGGCCCTTGCCATGAAGCCAAGTATCCTGCTGCTCGACGAGCCGGCCACGGGAATGAATCTTGAGGAAACCGAGGACATCGCCCGTTTCATCCTGGATATCAATGATCAGTGGGGTGTTACCATTGTATTGATCGAACATGACATGGGCGTGGTCATGGACATATCAGACCGGGTCTGCGTGCTGGACTTCGGAGTCAAGATTGCCGAAGGCCCTCCGGAGGAGATACGCCACAATCCGATGGTCATCAAGGCATACCTGGGGGAAAAGGATCTGACACTGTCCAGGCTCGGCTGAATTCAAAGAAAGGATTCATGGATGTCCCAGACTGAACCATTGCTTTCCGTAAACAACATCGAGGTCATTTATCATAATGTGATCCTTGTTTTAAAGGGGATGTCACTTCAGGTCAACGAGGGCCAGATCGTTACTGTGCTGGGCAACAACGGAGCCGGCAAGACCACCACGCTCAAGGCCATCTCCGGACTGCTCAAATCCGAGGACGGGCAGGTTACCGAAGGCCAGATTCGGTTTGCGGGCAAGCGCATCGACCGGTATCCGCCCGAGTCAATCGTGCGTCAGGGGATATTCCAGGTAATGGAGGGGCGAAGGGTTTTTGAAGAGCTAACCGTGGAGGAAAACCTCATTGCCGGGGGCCATACAACCAGAAGCAGAAAAAAGCTGAAAAGCGACATGGAAAAGGTGTATGATTATTTTCCCCGGCTGGCCAACATGAAAAACCGGATCAGCGGATATCTTTCCGGAGGGGAACAGCAGATGCTGGTCATCGGACGCGGCCTTATGGCCTCACCCCGGCTGATGCTTCTGGATGAGCCTTCCATGGGACTTTCCCCCATTCTGGTTGCCGAGATCTTTGAAATCATTCAGCGCATCAACAGTGAATCAGGCGTTGCCATTCTGCTGGTGGAACAAAACGCCCGGCTGGCCCTGTCCGTGGCCAGTCACGGATATGTGATGGAAAACGGCAGAATCGTTTTGGATGACACGGTGGAAAAGCTCAGGGAGAATCCCGACATCAAGGAATTCTATCTCGGCCTGACTGAAATGGGCCAGAAAAAAAGCTACCGGGATGTCAAGCATTACAAGAGAAGAAAAAGGTGGCTTGCCTGATTTTTACCAAGCCGTCAAGTTTTATGCACTCGTAAAAAGTCGCTTTTAGACGGCTTTGTAAAAAGTTCAAGATCAAGGCTTGCGCGATTTTGAAGAATGC
>JAABTZ010000018.1 GCA_011389605.1 Desulfobacteraceae bacterium | reverse complement strand
CGCTGCATTCTTCAAAATCGCGCAAGCCTTGATCTTGAACTTTTTACGGCACCATCTTAAAATCGACTTTTTACGAGCGCATCAAAAATTGATGAGCCTGTAAAAAGTCTTTTTTACAGGCAGTGTTAAGTTTTAAGTGCTAAGTAAAATCAAGAGGCTATTTTTTTATTGTTTGCGGTTATATCAGTTTCAGGACTTTTTAGGAAGCTGTCACATCAAAGTATTTCCATTGCCCCCCTCCCTGCAAGAGAAGCAGGAAGAGGGGAGGGGAAAAACAGATAACGTGTTTTTATCTATGCAGATGCTATTTTTTTTCTTCTTTTGAAGGCTTTGGGGCCAAAGCCTCGCGATCTCCGTCGCTCATGCCGGCTATATACTTGACCACCTTTTTCCGGGACTCAATGTCGTACTGGGTGGTAATGGCGATTTGTTCCATGACAGGGGAGCCGCCGCCGTGATAATTGCCTACATTCATGATGCCACCGCTGGCCGAACACAGTGTATCGCCCAGGTACCGCCAGAATTGCGCCTGGTCGTCTACCGGCATATCCGGATTGCGCTCGGTGTATTTACGCAGCAGGTCACCGGTCTCAGGATTGGCAAAATCCTTTTCGTGAGGAAATGTCGCCACAACACCGCCTGCCAGGTCGCAGAGCATCTCGGCTTCCCTGTAGACCGCTTCACCCGTCAGGCAGCGGCCGACATTGCAATATATGGAATGGGGAATATAGGCACCAGGGCCGTAGGGCATAAAGCCCATTCCAGGCACATAAACTTCCGGCTTGCCTAAATCCGATGCTGTGTAGCCGGCGGCGTAGCCCAGTTCCGTGGTCATGATGATTTCCGCCAGTTTTTCCCTGACGTGAGATGCCTTTTGCACATTATTGACTTCTGCGGCCAAAGCAGCAGTGCCAAGTATGATGTCTCCAATGGCCGGCTTGCAGCCGGAGTAGGAATGGCGGTGAAACAGTGCAAACAGCAGGGCCAGAACACCGCCGTGCTGATGTTCGCCTGCCAGAAACACTCTTTCCCAGGGAATGAAACAGTTCTCAAAAATCATGTAGGAATCCGTTGAGCCAGGGACAAAGCCGCGCGGGTAGTGCTTTCTTTTGCGCAGGTTGTGTATGGTGACTATCTGTTTCAACCCGTCCCAGTCGCCCGGTACGGCAAAGGAGACAGCATAATCCTTGTCTTCCGGCCGCAGTGCGCGGGTCGGAACCACCAGAACTTCGTCAGCCACCGAGGCTTCAGAAATGTGGAGTTTGCAGCCTTCCACAACAATTCCATCTTTAAGGCGTTCCTTGATATAAACATATGCACCCGGATTGGGCTGATCGGCCGGACGCAGCATCCGGTCACCCTTCACATCGGTCTGGGCTGCACAGCCGATCATGTCTTCGGTCTGGAATCGGGTCAGCCATTTTTTAAAGTTTTCGTGATACCGGGTCTCGCCTTTGTTCATCTTGTCGGCTTCATAGGAGACGTTATAGATTGCGTTTGTAGCGTCAATACCCATGCAGCGCTGGATGCAGCCGCCCACCTTCTGGCAGAGCATGCGTGTCATGTCCTGTTTTTTGTGCAGATCATCGGTGTTTTGATGAATATGATTGAAACGGTTGATCTTCTGGCCGGTCAGATGAGAGATGGCCGTCATCAACCCTTCGTTCTCAGGCTTCTGGGCCTCGTCATAGGTGGTTCCGATGGTGTTTATGCAATCCATCTGCATCTCATCGGTACGATCGATGAGTTCGCCATCGTAATAGATGTTGCGTTTCATTTTGGAAAGAGCTTCAATATAGTCCTGTTTTGTCCTCATTCTTCCTCCTGGCTGTTTTTTTTGGGGGGTTTATTTTAGATCCGCTTTATTCCTGACGCTTCAAAGCGATACCTATTGTATGCCGGCAATGCCTGGAATTGGGCAATCTCTTTTCGAAAGATGCCCGGATGCCTGCTGCAAAGTCTTTGGGCAAATTTATTCCATGCACAGTCAACGCTTTTTGTCAATTATAGTTTTTATCACAAACCTTGATCTTGGACTTTTTACGGCTCCATCTGAAATAAGACTTTTTACGAGTGCATCAACCTTGGCAGTCTTTAATTTTGTGGATCAGAATCACGTCATTGCCGATAAGTTCCACGGAAGCTTGTAAAAAATCGGCCAGCCAGTCAAAAGTAGCAGCGGAAAAAAAGCAGATATGGGTGGGGTCGCGTTTGTAGTGCCAGGTGTCAAAGGCGGCTTTGTTTTTGACCAGCTTGGTCATGATGCCCAGGATGCCGCAGGTTTTTAAATGCTGCCACAGGCAGGCCAGTTCCGGGCCAGGTTGTCGAAGATGCTCGAGGACTTCCGTGGCGGTTATAAAATCAAAGGATTGACCCAGCACCCGATCATCGGTGGCGTAGAATTTGTCATATACGGCCATGTCAAATCCCTGTTCCCTGAACATGGACGCCAGGGCCGGTCCTGGCCCGCATCCGAAATCCAGACCGGATGCGCCGGCCGGCAGCCGGTGGCACATGGGTATGAGCAGCCGGTTTAAAAATTTCCGGTATCCCGGGTCATCGGGATGGTTGTTGTGCTGGTCATACCTGGCTTTTTCCTGTTGTTCCGAAACATGGTCATTTTCCGGAACAAACACCAGGGCGCATTTGGTGCAGATAAAATATCGGCGGTATTTATCTTTTGTGTAGGCAGTTGTATCCATACTCCGGCACAGGGGGCAGAAAAACCGGGCTGGCTGATCTTGCAGTGTTTCAGTCATGCTTGTTTCCGGCTTCTTCAGATAACTGCCTCGATCAGATACGGACCGGGTTGGGCCAAAGCCCGGGCAAGGTCATTGTAAAAGTCTTCTGCGTTATCAACCCGGGATGCTTCAACGCCCATGCCATTTGCCAAATGGACCCAGTCAAGATCCGGCCTGGACAGGTCCATGGCGTCGGTGACCCTGGGGCCCGCATCCACAAGTCCCAGGCGATGCAGCTCCACCTTCAGGATCTGGTATTTGCGGTTGGAGAAAATTACTGTGGTGATATCCAGATTTTCCCGGGCCTGGGTCCACAGGGCCTGGAGGGTGTACATGGCCCCGCCGTCTCCCTGCAGGCAAAGCACTTTTTGATCCGGGCAGGCAAGGGCTGCGCCCGTGGCCACGGGCACGCCCTGGCCGATGGAACCGCCGGTCAAACACAGCCAGTCATGGGCCGGGGCCCCGGCGGTGAAACGATAGGCATGGGCCCCGGATGTGCCTGATTCATCTGACACAATGGCGTTTTCCGGCAGCAGGGCGCCGATGGCAGCACCGGCAGTCTCAGGGTTAAGGGGGCCATGGGGTTTTTCCGGGCGTTTGGGCAAAGCTGTTGCAAAATCCGCATTTTCCGCTCCAAGGGCTTCTGCCAGCGCGGCCAGCCCGGCTGAGGCATCGTCTGAGAAACCGCAAAGAGCTGTGATTTCACAGCCCGTGGGCAGAAGCTGCAAAGAAGTGTCCGGGTAGGCAAAAAAAGGCGTGGGCGGGTTTGTGCCTGCAAGGATTACTTTTTTGAAGCTGGCAAGGCGTTTTTTTGCATCTTCGGGAAAATAGGGCAGACGTCTGACAAAGGGCCGGCCCGCGCCTCGGGCAAACCGGGCGTCAAAGGTTTGAGAAAGCAGCACGGCCCCGGTTTTTTGCGCAATCCGGCCAGCAGCTGTCAACGCCGGCTCCAGAAGGGCTTTGCCGCCAAGAATAAGGGCCGTGGGCCCATCGGAGGTGAGCATTTCAGCTGCCGCATCAACGGCCCGGGATGAGACTGCACCGGGTTTGGGTGTATTCATGGTGCCGGCAAAAGGTTTTGATTCGCCCCAGGCGCAGTCAGCGGGAATGATTAAGGTGGCTGGCGCGCCCGGAGGGCCCATGGATGCACTCACTGCAGCTGCCCCGTCTGATGGCAGGCCTGCGGGATTCTGGGCCTGGCGCACCCAGCCGGACACCGGTGATGCCAGGGTGGCAATGTCTGATGCCAGGGGCGGGTCATTTTTTTGATGATAAACAGGGTGGTCGCCCACCAGGTTGACCACGGGCGAGCGGGCGCGCCTGGCGTTGTGCAGGTTTGCCGCGGCATTTGCCAATCCAGGGCCAAGATGGAGAAGGGTTGCAGCAGGTTTTCCGGTCATGCGGGCATAGCCGTCTGCAGCCCCGGCACAAACCCCTTCAAACAGGCAAAGTACTGCGCGCATGTCCCCGGCATGCTCTAAGGCTTCCAGCAGATGGATTTCCGTGGTGCCCGGATTGGTAAAGCAGATTTTGACACCTGCGTTCGAAAGTGTCTGCATCAGGCTTTGTGCACCGTTCATGGATTGCCTCCGTCAATTTTGTAAAACCTGGGTTTAAATACCACGGCCGGGGCAAAGCGTTTTTTGTAAACAAATCCTTCTGCTTCTTTTTGGTCCCCGTATTTTTGGTAAAGCTCATCTAAGGGTCCGATGTCTATGGCGTGCATGGGGCAGGCCTCCACGCATATGGCCTGCTGTCCATGTTTAATGCGATCTGCACACAGATCGCATTTGTCCATTCTGGCCCCGGCCTCCGGGGCAAACTGCGGAACATCCCAGGGGCAGGCTTTTCTGCATTTTTCCGGGCACCGGGTATTTCCGACGCACTTGTTCGGATCAACTGTCACAATACCGGTGGATGGGTCTTTGGAAATGGCTGATTCCGGGCACGCTGCCATGCATGGCGGGTTCTGGCAATGGCCGCATGACAGGGCAAGGTATGCGGCAAACAGATCCGGAAATGTTCCGTGCTCAATGCAGCTCACCCGCATCCGGCCCGGGGTGTAAGCCGGCGTGTCATACCAGTCCTTGCAGGCGATCACGCAGGTAAAACAGCCGGTGCAACGGCTCTGGTCAAAGTAAATGCCCATCTGCGCCATTACACGGCCTCCTTTCCGGGTTTTCCTGCTGGCCGGATATCCACCAGGGCAGAGTTCATGGCAAAGGCCCCGCCCGGCGAATGAGTGTCATCGGTTAGCGTGTTGGCGCACCCGCCGGTATCCACGCCGTTTTCATCAGGCTGGTACCAGCCGCCCTGGCATAAGTTGACCACGCCGGGCATAATCCGCTCGGTTACCCGGGCTGCAATGCGCACGCAACCCCGGTCGTTAAATACTTCGACCATGTCATTGTGAGAAATACCCATTTTCTGGGCGTCTTTTGGGTTAATCCACAGGCCGTGGGCTTCTATTTCCCGCAGCCAGGGCACCATTTCCAGGGTGGAGTGGGTGCGGATCTTGGAATGGGTTGTCAGCAGCTGGAAAGGGTATTTTTTTGAAAGTGGCGAGTCATAGTGTTCTTTGTGGCCCAGGTATGCGGGAACCTGTGGGATGCCCGGGTTGTCCATTTCTGCAAGATGGCCGCAGGCGATTTCGATTTTGCCGGAAAGGGTTGGAAACGGGTTGTTTTCCGGGTCTTTCACCTGGTCTTTGAAAGCCACAATGGGCTCGGAAAGGGGAATTTTGACCACACCATCGCGTTTCATTTTTTCATAGTCGTCAATGTCGGGCCGCCTGCCGGCAAACATCTTTAAGATCTCATCTTCAGACATTTCAAAAAAGCCCGGATCAATTCCCAGGCGCGGGGCCAGGTCCCGGCAGATTTCAAGATCGGTTTTGGATTCGTACATGGAATCCACGGTTTTATTTAAATAAATGTAATAAGGCGAGCCCAGCCAGGGAGGGGCAATGTCTGAGCGCTCCATAAAGGTGTTGACCGGCAGTACAATGTCGGCAAATTTGGCCGTGGGGGTTAAAAACTGGTCGTGGACAACGATAAATTCAAGGGATTTGAGCGCTTCTGCCCCCCGGTTGGCGTTTGGATACTGATTTAAGCAGTTGCTTGCCACAATATAGGCCAGCTTCGGGTCTGCAGGATGTCCGCCTGCAGTCCCTGTTAAAATGGCATCCCATATCCGGCTCTGGTGGATCCTGGCGGATGTGGCATTGGTGCCCCCGCTTAATTTATACAGGCTGTCTGCCCGGGGCAGGGCGTTGTTTTCCACCGGGTTGGCCGACGGGATGCCCTTTGATTTATCCACGGCCTTTTTGTTTTTGTCCGGCTGCAAATGCCTGGTCTCCCTGCTGGAATAGGCCCTCATGAATCCTGCGGCATATCCGCCGTTAATACCTATGTTGCCGGTAATTGCGCAAAGCACATTTGCCGCCCGGCTGTATTGCTCGCCCATGGCCGTTCGTGCCGGGCCCCAGCCGGCAATCAGTGCGCCGGGCTTGTTTGTGGCATACTTGCGGGCAAGGTCGGCAATGGTTTGTGCCGGCACTGTGGTTATTTCTTCGGCCCATCGGGGAGTTTTGGGCACGCCGCCGCTGCGTCCCAGCACGTAATCTTTGTAATCGTTAAATCCGATGGTGTGTTTGTCAATAAATGTCTGGTCCTGCAGGTTTTCGGTAATGATCACATAAGCCATGGCAATGAGCATGGCCGCATCCGTTCCGGGCCGGATGGGGATATACTCGTCGGCAAATGTGGCGGCAGTATCTGTAAACCGGGGGTCCACTGCTACCATGCGTGCGCCGTTTTCCCGGGCTTTTGCCAGAAACAGGGCGGTTTCCGGATCCCAGACGGTGTTGGCCGGGTTCCAGCCCCACATCAGTATCATCCTGGAATTTAACAGGTCGTCCCTGGAATGGCCTGTTTTTATGGTGCCATAGGTGGCCATGGAGGCAAACAGGGCCCCTTCGTAAGAAGGAATACCCCAGTATCTTGTAAACCCGCCAAACATCTGCAGCATCAAACCCGGTCCAAGAGGGCCGTGGAGCATACCCTGGTTGCCGGCACCGGGAAGAAACAAAACAGATGAGTTGCCGTATTCTTTTTTTACACGGTTTAGATTTTCTGCAACTTCATCTAACGCCGCATCCCAGGAAATTGTCTCAAAGCTGCCTTCCCCCCGCTTTGCTGTGCGCCGCAGGGGATATTTGAGCCTTTCATTGGAATACAGCCGCTGGCGGTAGGCCCGGCCCCGGGCACAGGCCCGGATCTGGGGCCCCGGGCCTGTGTCGGATTCAATGCGGATTACTTTTCCGTCCTGTACATGGGCCCGCAGCACGCACCTTCCACCGCAGTCATGGCAGCAGCCGGTGTTGACAATGGTTACCGGCCCCCGGGACTCATCATATAATGACTTGCTTTCCATCATTAACTCCGCCAGGTGATTTGCGGGTCGTTTCGAAGCGGCAGTCGCTTGTAGGAAAATTTAGGATAACCCATCATCATGGCGCCGAAACACTGGTGATTTTCAGCAAGACTCAGGGCTTCTTTCATGGGAGGAAAATTTCCGGCTGCTGCCATGAAATATCCGGCCCAGCATCCCCCAAGGCCCAGGGTGGGGGCGGCAAGTTCCAGGTAAGTCATGGCAATGGTGCACGCTGCCGGGGCCGGGCGCAGGTCTTTGTCCGCATGGGTTAAAATCAGCATTGGGGCTCCGCGGAAAATCACGTCCTTTCCTTTTTCCCAGCGGGCAACAGCCCGGTCCATGTGCACGGATGCGGCCACTTCGGGCATGTTTTCAATCATCCAGCGCATCCAGTCAATCACAACCCCGCCAAGGCGGTTTAGCTCATTTCTGCTGTCAATGACCATCCATTCCACGCACTGGGAGTTGTGGCCTGTGGGGGCGTAATGGGCGATGTCAACGAGTCTGGAAATGGTGTCTGCATCCACGGACTTGTCTTTGTAGGCGCGGATGGACCGGCGCATGCGGAAAAAATGTTCGCACTGCTCGGCGGTAAGCATCATGTCGGCGTCGACCGGGGGGCATTGCTCAACAGGCATGTCTTTATGCGTCAGGCTTGCCGTGGGGCAGACCGCCACGCAGTGGCCGCATCGGATGCACAATTCATCGGCATCGGCAATGGGTTCGGGAAATTTTTCTTTTGAAAAGTCGATGATTTGCGCCGGGCACACGGCTGCGCAGATGCCGTCCTGGTTACAGGTGTCTGTGTTGATTTCAATTAGCTTCATGTATTTCTCCCTTAAATTATGATGTTCTCGTAAAAAGTCGGTTTTCAGATATTTGTGTTGGCATTTTTGTATGAATTATTCCAGGCCCACGGCCTGGGCCAGCACAGTGCCTATACTGTCATGGATCACAAGATCGGCCAGGTGATCCATGCCCGTGGGATCCCGGTTTATTATCGCCAGGCCTGCATTGTTTCGTTTTGCCATCTCGGGAAAACCCGCTGCCGGATATACAACAAGTGATGACCCTAAAGACAGAAAAAGGTCGCAGGCAAGGGTCTGCTCCCGGGCTGCATTCATCTCAGTCACTGGCATGGACTGGCCAAACGAGATGGTGGCGGTTTTGACCATGCCGTTGCAGTTGTCGCAGACCGGGGCATGGGGATTTTTTTCAAATGCCAGCCGGATGGCTTCGAGCTCGAATCGCTTGCTGCATTCCAGGCAGACTGCATAATTGGTGTTACCGTGCAGCTCGATGACCTTGTTGTCCGGAACCCCGGATACCTGGTGCAGGCCGTCGATGTTCTGGGTGATCACACAGGCTGCCTTGCCGGTCTGCACAAGTTTGGCCACTGCCAGATGCCCTGGGTTGGGCCGGGCCTGGTCCAGGACCTCGCCTATGGCAAATCTGCGCCGCCATGCCTCGATGCGCATTTTTTCCGAAGAGATGAAATCCTGGTAATTAATGGGCCGGTTTTTGCTCCATATACCGCCGGGGCTTCGAAAATCGGGAATTCCGGACTCAGTGCTGATGCCCGCTCCTGTAAACACCACCGCCTGGCGGCACTGGTCTATCATTTGTTTCAGCTGTGCTATTTTTTCCTTTGTGGCGTCCATAATCGCCTCCATCTGATACTTTATCTTGTTGATTGTAACACAAATATGTTAACAAATTACCAGGCAGGGGGCAACAGTCTATTACAGCGCCATCAACATTTGATGCACCCGTAAAAAGTCCCTTTTAGACGGCTTTGTAAAAAGTTCAAGATCAAGGCTTGCGCGATTTTGAAGAATGCAGCGTACTTAGCTGTACGTGAAATTCTGAAAAATCGCGCGTAACGCAGATATTGGACTTTTTACGAAGCCGTCAACATTCAAAGCAGGAAAGGAACCGCCATGACCTTATCACGGCAATCTCTTATTGATGCCATGGAAAAATGGAACCAGGCCTGGGATGCCCATGATCTTAAAGGCGTTATCTCGCTTTTCCATGAAGATGTTGTTTTTGAAAACTGGACCGGCGGACAGGCCCGGGGGCGGGATGCCCTGGAAAAGGCCTGGAAGCCCTGGTTTGAAAACCACGGCGGGTTTCGGTTTGTTTCCGAAGACCTGTTTGTGGATGAAACAGAGCAAAAAATCCTCTACCGGTGGACCCTTTTGTGGCCTTCATCTGAAAAAGGATATGAAGGCCGGCCCGAATCCCGTCGGGGGGTTGATGTAATCCATTTCAGGGACGGAAAGATAATCGAAAAACTGACCTATTGCAAAACCCGCATTGAGATTGACGGCAAAAGGGTTTCTCTGACCCCTTAGGCCAGAACGATCAGGGCATCAACGGCCACTGGCCGGCTGCCGGCAAGGATTACCGGGTTAATATCGATCTCAGCCACATGCTCCATGTCAAGGCCGATTTGGCCGACAGCAATGAGCATCTGCGCCAGCAGGTCCGTGTCTGCCGCAGGCATGCCGCGCACTGCCTCCAGGATTTTCCGGCCCCGGATTTCCTGCATCATATCCAGGGCATCTTCCCGGGCAAGGGGGGCTTTGCGAAACACGATATCCTTTAGGATTTCCGTAAAAATCCCTCCCAGACCGAACATGACGCAGGCACCGAACTGTGGATCCCGGGTCATGCCCATGACCAGCTCCCTTTTGCCCGAAACCATCTCCTGAACCAGCACGCCTGAATTTTCGCCGTCAGGCATCTGCTCTGATATTTCCGCAAATGCCAGGCCGGCCTCCTGACTGGTCCGCAGATCCACCCGCACCAGATTATTTTCTGTTTTATGGGCCACATCTGCCGAGCACGCCTTCATGACCAGCGGAAAACCGATTTGGGCCGCGGCCTGTTTCAGCTGGAGCTGATCCTCCACTATCATCTCCCGGGTGACCGGGATGTCATAGGCGGCCAGCACCTGCTTGGCTTCAAATTCGGACAAGGCCTTTTGTCCCTTCTCCCGGGCTTTTTTGATTATTTCCATGGCTGCCTGCTTATTCATTCGCTTTTCCTTTTGTATTGTAGTATTGGTTGACCCGTGCGATGGCTTCCATGGCCTCGTTTAAGCTGTCAAATGCAGGGATCTGCCGCTGCATAAACGCCTGTCTGGCCTCTTGGATCATTTCCACCACGTCCATGTGGTCCGTGCCGCGCTTGGGATTGTTTAACACCACAACCACTGGTTTGCCTGTTTTTTGTACCACCTTTTCCACCCGCTCGGCAAGTTCGGCATAAGGGGTAACTTCCCGGACGGGTTTTCCGGTCAAGGCAGAAAAGTTCTTGTAATGGTGAAACAGGGTGATCAAAATCTGGAGTTCAATTCGCTTATCTGCGGCAGCCAGTTCCATTACCTGCTCAAGGATTTCAGGGCGCACGTAGGGATTGGCTACATCAACCGGGTTTGCTGCGCTGGAGCCGGGCCTGGGCAGAAGATCTTCGATTTGTCCGCGAAGGCCGGGTTCAAAAGCCGGGATTGAAATACCGTGGGTTTCGGCTGCATCCGCAGCCCCGACTCCCAAAGCCCCGCCCCCGCCCAATACGGAAATCTGCCTGAATACCCGGGCCGGCAGTCGGGTGAAGGCAAGGGTGGTGCGCGCCATTTCCTCCATGTCGTTTACCTGCACGGCATTGGCCTGTTTTAAAAGCGACTGCCAGATAACCCTGCTTCCGCCCATGGAGGCTGTGTGGCTGAGCACGGCCCGGCTTCCGGCTGCAGACAGCCCTCCTTTGATAATGATTACAGGCTTTTTTTGCGTTATGTTTTTCAGGGTATCAAAAAACGCTTCGCCGTCTTTGACCCCCTCGATGTACATGTTTATGACCCCGGTTTGGGAATCATTGCCGAAATAGTCAAGCAGTTCTGTTTCCCGCAGATCAGCGCCGTTTCCAAAGCTGACGATTTTACTGAAGGCCAGGCCCATGGATTTGCCTGTATTGGCAAAATCAACGGCCATACCCCCGCTCTGGGAACAGAATGCCACTGGCCCGGTTTTTCGGGAAAGATCAGCCCCGGGAAGCACTGTAAGTCCGCTTTGAGGGCAGTAGATGCCAAAGCAGTTGGGTCCGATCACCCGAATGCCTTTCCGGGCGATTTGCCGGACCTGTTCTTCCAATGCCCGGCCTTCATCCGTGTTCAGCTCCCGGAAGCCAGACGACAGGATTTGGGCAGCAGCCGCGCCTTTTCTGCGGCATTCCTCCAGGGCCCCGGGCACGGCCCCGGCCGTCACGGTTATGATGGCCAGATCGAACCCATGCGGGATGTCTTCGATCCGTTTATAGATGGGCTGACCGGCCAGGCTGCCGCCCTTGGGGTTGACCAGAAAAATGTCCTTTTCATAGCCGATGGCCCGAAGGGCAAAAAACATTCCCGCCCCAAAGCCGGCGCCCTTGGATGAAACCCCTATGACGGCAATGTTTTCAGGATGAAAGATCCGGTCGAACTGGGTCTGATCTGTTGAGTTGCTGTCTGCTTTGCTTTCCATGATAAGCCTTTTTCCGGAGCATGTTGTAAACATCCGTCGCTGATACCGAAACCTTTTCAATATGACAAAATCATGTTAATTTATATCCGATATGAAGAAAAAAGCAAGATTTGATACATCTGTAAAAAGTGTTTTTACAGGCAGTTTCAAATTTTAAGTGATTAAGTGTTAAGTAAAATCAAGAAGTTATTTTTTTATTGTTTAATGGTTATTGTGGTTTGAGTGCTTTTTACGATACCGTAACGGATTGATATTAATGAGACATTAATGAACTATGGAGGATGTCTGTAATGACAGATAAGGTATGCGGCTGGGCGGGAAAAATTCTGCGCGTGGATCTGGATGCGGGATCTGTATCTGAAAAGGAAACCCTGCCTTATGCCGAGCGGTTTCTGGGCGGGCGCGGCATTGCCACAAAATTATACTGGGACGAGGTGGCCCCGGAAACCGGGGCCCTGGATCCTGGAAACCGGCTGATTTTTATGGCCGGGGCACTGGTGGCAACCGGGGTTCAGGCCGCAACGCGCATGACCGTGATGGGAAAATCTCCCATGCGCCTGCCAGAGGGGTTTTGTTATGGAAATCTGGGTGGGTTCTTTCCGGCTTATCTGAAACGTGCCGGCTATGACGGGGTGGTGGTATCAGGACGTTCGGAAAAACCGGTCTATATTATGATCACAGACGGCAAAGCCGAAATCCTGGATGCATCAGAGTTCTGGGGGCAGGGCACCTATGCGGTCCAGAAGCGTTTAAAGCAAATCCACGGCCAACAGGTGCGGTTTGTATCCATAGGCCCGGCAGGGGAAAACCAGTGCCGAAATGCCACGGTGATCACCGATCACGAGGGCAGCGCCACCGGGGGCTTCGGTGCGGTCATGGGATCGAAGAACTTAAAGGCCATTGCTGTTGTGGGCACTGGCAAGCCGGATGTATATGATAAAGAACGGCTGACAGCTCTCAACAAACACATTGTCCATATCAGCAAGCGCGGGCCCCTGCGCATGCCTGTGCCCAAAAAACAGATGCAGTTTGTAAAAACCGCGTCCTGCTACCAGTGCGCCATGGAATGCGGACGGGGATTGTACCGCACCCCGGAGGGCCGGGAGGAGGTGCGCAAGTGCCAGGCCATGGTGTTTTACATGTCCCATGCCGGCCAGAAACAGGGCCAGGGCATTGAAACGGCCCTGGACGCCACCCGCTTTTGCAATGACTACGGGCTGTGCACCATGGAGATGCAAAACCTGCTTTTGTGGCTTGAGGGCTGCTATGAGGCCGGGGTGCTATCGGATGCGGACACGAGCCTTGGTTTTGATCAGCTGGGAACCCGTGGTTTCATAGAACAGCTGGTTTCCATGATCGCCCGGCGGCAGGGCTTTGGCGATATTCTGGCAGAAGGCATCCTGCGGGCCGGAGAAAGCCTTGGGCAGGCGGCAAAAGACCAGTTTAACGAGTTTACCAATGCCGTGGGCCTGGCCGGAACGTACACGCCGCGGCAGTACACGGTGACTGCGCTTCCCTACGGCATGGAGCCCCGTCAGCCAATTGCCCAGCTCCATGATGTCAGCCATTTGATCGCCCGGTGGCTGCTGCACAGGATCCGGCCGGAGATGTCGCCCACAACTGCTGAAGTGTTCAGAAAAGCAACGGTGAAATTCTGGAAAAGCGATAAAGCCTGGGACATGACAACCTTTGATGGCAAGGCCCTGGCCTCGGCAAAGGTCCAGGACCGCACCTATGCCAAAGACAGCCTTGGGCTGTGTGATTTTGGATGGCCCATCATGGATTCATTTAACACCGAAGACAACGTGGGCGATCCAACCCTTGAAAACCAGGTGTTTTCCGCCGTCACTGGTATCGACACAGATGAAAACGGGTTAAACCTTTACGGGGAGAGGATTTTTAACCTTCAAAGGGCCATTTTGCTGCGCGAGGGGTGGCGCCCGGTGGCAGATGATGCTCCGCCGGAATTCAATTTCACCGACCCCATTGTTTTTGACAAGTTAAACCCCCAGCTCATTGTGCCCGGACCTGCTGAAGAGCCGGTCTCCACAAAGGGGGCAGTCCTGGATCGCAGCGAATTTGAGCAGATGCGGGCCCGGTATTATAAGCTTCGCGGCTGGGATCCGGAAACAGGCCTGCAGAGCGCAGCGTGTCTTGAGCGCCTGGATATGCCCGATGTAAAAGATGCGCTGGAGCCCCTGCGGTTTATAAAAAACAACGATTGATAAGAGCAATCAGAGAAAAATGATTGTTTACCGCCGCATGGGTGCGGTGTGCAGGTGGGTTCCGCCATCGATGATAAGGGTTTCGCCCGTTGTCAGGTCTGCGCCGCCGATTAATGCGGCAACCGTTTGGGCCACGGTCTCCGGGGTGGCGGTGCGGTTTAAGGGAGCGGCCTGCTCGTACTGATTTTTAAGCGTGTCATAGGCTTTTTCACCCAGGCCCTTTTTTAACCATTCCCCGGCCACAAACCCCGGGCATACAGCATTGACCCGAATCTGGGGGCCCAGAACCCGGGCAAGCGACATTGTCATTGTCACCAGCGCCCCCTTGGAGGCGGCATAGGCAATGGAGCTGCCCACCCCGGTGAGCGCGGCAATGGAGCCCATGTTGATTATATGGGAGACTTCGTTTGCGCGCAGGGAGGCTTCCGCAGCCCTGGTCATCTGAAACGGGCCCACCAGGTTGACTGCGTAAATGTCCATGAAATCCTGCTTGTCTAGTCCGTCTAACTCCTGGTGCCGGCAGAATTTTGTGGTGCCGGCGTTGTTGATAAGAATCTGCAGGCTCCCGAAATGTTTTACCGCGGTATCCACAAGTTTGCGGCAGTCAGTATCATTTGACACATCGGCCTGCACAACAAGGGTTTCAGCGCCCAGTGCCCGGCACGCTTCAGCGGTTTTTTCCGCGCCCTTCTGGTTTCTGCTGTAGTTGACGGTCACACGGCAGCCCATTTTTGCCAGTTCCGTGGCAACGGCTGCCCCGATGCCCGACGATGATCCGGTGACAATGGCAGAAGCGTTTTTCAGTTCCATGAGCTCTCCTTTGCTTCAAACGGCTGAGGTATTATAAATGATTGTCACATCTGCAGAAAGCCGGGCATGGGATGGTCGGCTTCCATGCCGTCCCTGATTCTTTCCAGCACATCTTGCTTCTGTTCCGGAAATTTGTAGCCCTCGTAATCGTGGGAAAGCATCAGCCCGCCCCTGGAGTTTCGCCAGTAATTGCCTGCATGGTCAAAGCAGACCTTTGATGAGACCTCGAGTTTTTCCATGGTCAGTTTAAGCTCCAGAAGCTGCTCCTTTGCAGACAGAAGCTGCAATGTGCCTTTCTGGTATTCATCGTACATGGGCGTGCCCGGCAAAGGCCGAAACGGCCGGGATCGGATGTAGTGCGGATTGATGGCATTTAGCACCCGGGCCGTGTTTACGGCGTGGTTTTCCCACAGCTGTTTTCCGCCAAGGCCCGGCATCCAGTACTCAGACACCTGAAATCCGGCTTCAACGGCTTTTTGGCCGCCTTTGATGAGACCTTGGGAATCCACGCCCTTGTTGACTTTTTTGAGCAGTTCGTCATCTCCTGTTTCCAGGCCTATGTGCACCCGGTCCAGCCCGGCTTCCCGGATGGCTTTTAGTTCTTCGGGTTTTTTCTGAGCCAAAGAGCGTGAC
>JAABTZ010000178.1 GCA_011389605.1 Desulfobacteraceae bacterium | reverse complement strand
ACAATCTGCCTGGCCTGATCGCGGTTTTGCAGGCTTGCTTTCAGCTTTTCATTTTCTGCTTTAAGGTGGGTATGCTCCATTGCCCGGTCCAGTGTCAGGCGCAGTTCGTCAAAGTCCAGGGGTTTGGTTAGATAATCATAGGCCCCGGCCTTCATGGCATCAACGGCTGATTCCACCGAAGAGTATGCGGTCATGATAACAACGGGGATTGCAGGATTATATGCCTTTATCCTGCCCATGGCGTCGATGCCGTCCATTTTTGCCATGCGCACATCCATGAGAATAAGGTCAAACGGGGTGCTTTGGGCAAGTTCAACGGCCTTATCGCCATCGGCGGCCTTGACAACTTTGTAGCCCCAGGATTTTATAATTGTCTCAAGGGTGATCCTGTGTCCGGTATCGTCGTCTACTACCATGATTTTGGGCGGGCTTTTGGCACTCAAGGGCTTAATCCTTTCTTGATTCCGGATCGCCGGCAGCCGGCAGGGTGATTATAAATGTTGTGCCCTTGCCCGGTGTGCTGCGGACCGTGATTTGCCCGCCGTGATTTTCTATGATTTTGTGGACAATGGCCAGGCCCAGGCCCGTGCCCGTTGCCTTGGTGGTGAAATAGGGATCAAAAATCCGGTTTGCATCGGTTTCTGAAATGCCGGCGCCCGTGTCTGAAATCTCCACTTCAATTGTCCCGTCTTTGCCAGGCCTGCTTTCCACCCGAAGGATTCCGCCGTCTTCCATGGCCTGAATGGCGTTTATATAAAGGTTTAAAAGGCATTGAAGGAACCTGTCTTCATCGATTTGAGCAGGCCCGAGACTGCTGTCTTTTATTAACCTTATCTCAACACCGTTTTGATCAGCATCTTGTCCCACCAGGCGCAGGCTATGGCCGATAAGGGCGTTTATGTTTTCAGGTTTTGTCTGGATGCCCGAAGGGCGGGCAAATTCCAGAAGTTCACTTATGACCCTGTTTAACCGGTTGGTCTCCGATACCATGACTTCCGCGGCTTGCCTGGCTTCAGGGTCATCGGAAAACCTGTTCTGGAAATAGGTGGCCATGCCCTTGACCGAGCTTAAGGGGTTTCGGATTTCATGGGCCACGCCTGCGGCAAGGCCTCCTATGGCCGCCAGCTTTTCCGTGCGCGCCACGGTTTGCTGCAAGGCCTTTATTTCAGAAAGGTTGCTGAAGATGACAACGCTTCCGATCCATTGGTTTTCATCATTTATTACAGGCGCGGCACTTACGCTTAAAGGGACCGGATCTTTTCCCGCAAACCAGCACTCCATTTCCTGTTCGGCTACCCGGCCGGATTCCGGTTCTGATGCCACTAAGGCCGCAAGGTTTTCCGGGAGCACCGTGTCTGCGCGCCGGCCGCGTATCTCGGAGAGTGAAAGGCCGGTGATGGTTTCGGCTGCCTGGTTTTCCAGTACGATTTTACCCGCCCTGTCCATTACCATAAGCCCTGCCGGCAGGCTGGCCACCACTTCGTCTGCAATGGCGCTGGTGTCCTGGAGCCGCCGCCTGGTGCGCACATAGTTTTGTGAAATAATCAGGGTTATAAAACCTGCAAATCCAAGAAGCAGCAAAACAGATGAGATAATGGCCGCGTTTAAAAAGTCAGCCCTCCGGGCACCGGTAAAATGGGTCTGATCAAATCCAATGAAAATCATCTGGCGCTTTTCCGGGTAATTGTCCGGGGAACACCAGAGATTGGACCGCTGGACTGGTTGACCTCTGTTGCTGTGGCGGGCTCTGGGGCTGTGCCTGGGGGCAAAGGGATTAAACTGCCGGAATACCTCAAAGGCCTGTGTATCGGTATCTTTATCCCGCAACCGCCAGTATGCCTTATCTTCAGGCGCTTCACCGGTGATGCCTGGGAAATCTCTCATACTGGTGTCAATCTGTTCAGGGTCGCTGTGAGCCAGAATACGCCCCTGGGTATCTGTAATAAATATATAAAGGACATCCGGTTGTCTGGCCATTTCTTCTATAAGAAACTGAACCTGGTTGCCGCCCCATCCCATGGCACGCATGCCTGTGCGGGTGCCGGCTTCAAATGATTTTATCAGAGCAGATCCCTTTTCCACCAGTATTTCGGACATATAACGCTTTTCCCGGTTATAGCTGTGTACGGCAATAGCTGCCACCACCAGCAGTAAAATGCCTGCAGCACCCATAATCATCCAGGGGGAGACAAACAGGCGGATGGGTTTGGATCTTGAAAAGGGCATTATTCTAGTTCCCATGGCAAAAGGCGCTTTTGACCCCCGGCCGCGCGGTAAGTGTTTTTAAAAGTGTCTTTGCAGCAGGCAGCAAGTTTTATGCCCCGGGTTTGCTTTCTGGTTTTTCGGGATTTTCCGGCATTGTTATGTGCTTGTGCCCGGATGTATGCGTGCACTTTTTTTACATGTTGTATAAAATATATACATTATTTTTAAAGACGCTGGCCAGAAATTTTGTAATTTTTTGAATTATTGAGTGTATATTGAATAAATTAAAATTGTTATAATATTAATTTATTTATGGCACGCAGATTGCTTTGAAATATTTAAACAAGAAACATTGATATAAACATAAACAGCAAGGAGGACAACATGAAGAAAACAACTATGATGATGGTGACAGCACTTATTATTGTCGGTCTGGTTGCAGGTACGGTCTGGGCCGGAAATTGGGGCGGTCCCCGCGGTGGAGGCGACCGTGGATATTGCGGTGCTGCAGGGTTTGGTCCTATGAGCCAGGCATTTTCCGAGGACACCTTTGATCTGAGAAAGCAGATGGCAGTCAAGCATGGAGAGTATCAGGCCCTTATGGCCGGGGAAAACCCAGATCCCGGGCAGGCCGGCAAGTTAAAGCAGGAGATGTTTGAAATCCGCGAGCAGCTTCGCACAAAGGCCCGTGAGCACAACCTGCCCATGTCGCCCCGTGCAGGCCGCCCGGATTGGTGTCCCCGGGGCAATAGCCCGAACGGGCGCGGCGGTCCTGGGAGATAGTCGTAGGCCTTTAACTTACTGACAAATAAAGAAATTAATAAGTGCCTTGGCTGACCGGCGGCGCGGAAAAAGGGTCTCTTTGCTCCAGGAGTCTTCTGGAGACTCAATTTGGGCTCGGAAACCCGCTTTTCCATGCCGCCGCCAGGGCAACAATATACAATTTCGTCAGAGCGTATAAAAAGATTTCCCTGGAAGCCCTAAAACCGATATAATTGATGCACTCGTAAAAAGTCTGATTTCAGATGGGGCCGTAAAAAGTTCAAGATCAAGGCATGCGCGATTTTGAAGAATGCAGCGTACTTAGCTGTACGTGAAATTCTGAAAAATCGCGCGTAACGCAAATATTGGACTTTTTACGAAGCCGTCATAATTGCCAAGCAATAAAAAAATAAATTCTTGATTTTACTTAACACTGCCGGATATGGACTGTACGTATCCGGCAGTTATTTTATTGCCGGGTAGATTTTTTGTTGTAAAAGGCATCAGATAGGCCGGAAGGACTTTATTTTCTAAAAGCTATTAGGGTGATTGCTGTGATTGCAGGTCTTGACAAAGATCTACAGATTGGGGGCCGTCGGGTTTGCGGCAGGCTTTTTCTTGCCCCCATGGCGGGTTTGACCCATGTTGCCTTCCGGCAGATGGTGGCCGGATACGGGGGCTATGGACTGCTGTTTTCCGAGATGTGCAGCGCAAAGGCCCTGCCTTTTGAAAACCGGGCGGTATCCCCGGTGTTCCGGTGGGCTGATGCCGAGCTTCCCGACCTGGTCTGCCAGATTTTCGGGGCTGATGCTTCTGTCATGGCCAGGGCGGCAAAGCGTATCCAGGCCGAAGGCTTTTTTGGAGTGGATATCAACATGGGCTGTTCGGTAGCTCCCATATGCAAACAGGGGGCAGGCGCAGCTCTTCTCAAAGATCCGGTGCGTGCCGCAGAAATTGTTGCGGCCGTGCGCGAGGCTGTTTCAATTCCTGTGTTTGTCAAATTCCGTACTGGCTGGACTGATTGCCCGGAGTCGGCCGTAGACCTTGCAGGACGCCTTGTCCGGGCCGGGGCCGATGCACTGGTGTTTCATCCGCGGGTTGCACCCGACAGGCGAACCAGGCCTCCAAAATGGGATTACATCAGGGATGTGAAAGAGGCAGCCTGTGTTCCTGTGTTTGGAAACGGCGAGGTCTTTTCCCGGCAGGACTGCATGCGCATGCTGCAGACCACGGGCTGCGATGGTGTGGCCATTGGGCGAATGGCCCTGGCAAAACCCTGGCTTTTTGCCCAATGGGCCCTTGGTTTTGAGCCTTCAGGCGATATTTACCACGAATGCGCCCACACTATGCTTGATTTGCTGGAAAAGCATTTTGAGCCGGTCAATGCCCTGAGGCGCTACAGAAAATGGATTGTTTATTTTGCCGCCAATTTTGTTTATGGCCACCGGTTTTCCGCCCAGGTGCGCAAGGCAGCAGATATTGCCGCAGCCCGCAGGGCGGTGGACGCTTTTTTTGCATCTGACCCCTCCCTTGGCAGCGGACCCAATCGCAACCTTTTTCAGTAAAGCTTGATGGCGCCGTAAAAAGTCCAATATCTGCGTTACGCGCGATTCCTCAAAATTTCACGTATGGCTAAGTACGCTGCATTTTTCGGAATCGCGCAAGCCTTGATCTTGAACTTTTTACGGCGCCATCTGAAAACCGACTTTTTACTGCGCCACCCAAGAACTTACTTTTTACGAGGGCATCAGACCTTAAAAGTTGATATCTTTTGCTGCGCCACCGTCGATGGCCATGGCAGTCTTTTCTCCGAAAATCAAATATCCCAGATTGTCAGCTGAATATCTGAATTGCTGAATATGCAATCTTTTATCCCCCATCTGACACATCTTAGACGTAAAAATTCCTGACCTGAAAAAATTTTTCAGGATAACCATTTTGTATTACTGCAATTTGCCAACCGTTTAATTTAAATCTTAACATATTTCACAGATATTCCAAAATGAAAACCACGAAGCACACACTGCATTACAAACAGGCAGCAATAAAATCACTTCCCAAAAACCCGCCTGGCATGCCTTGCGTGCCCCGTGGCTATTTCTTATTCAGGGGCCGAAACTACCTTGTCCCCGTTGCTGATCCCCCGCTGTAGGACAATACCTCGAAATCCGGATAGGCGCTGCCGCCGTGTTCGGACAAATCAAGGCCTTCCCTTTCCTCGTCTGCGGAAACCCTAAGCCCCACAGCCAGATCCACTGCCTTGAAAAGGACAAATGCTGCACCAAATGTCCAGACAAAAGCTGCGGCAATACCCAGCAGCTGCACGCCGATAATGGCCGCTGACGTGCCCCCGCTATTAAACAGCCCGGCTGCAAGCGTTCCCCATGCTCCGTTAACGCCGTGCACAGACACGGCACCCACAGGATCGTCCACCCTGATTTTTTCAAAAAACAAAACAGACATGACAACAAGGACCCCGGCCACGGCGCCTATGATTATTGATGAAGTTGGAGAGACATTGGCGCACCCGGCCGTAATACCCACAAGACCGGCCAGAGCACCGTTTAAACTCATACTCACCTCTGGCTTTCCAAACTTGAACCAGGAGGTCAGCATGGCAAAAACCGCCCCCGCAGAAGCAGCCAGGGATGTGTTAACCGCAATCAGTGCCACGTCCGTGACAGCGGCCGTGGTGGAGCCGGCGTTGAACCCAAACCAGCCCATCCAAAGTATAAACACTCCAAGGCCGGCCAATGGAAGGTTGTGTCCCAGAATGGGCCGGGTAGTGCCGTCCTTTCCGTATTTTCCCATGCGCGGGCCAAGCACCAGGGCCCCGGCAAGAGCTGCCCATCCGCCAACGGAGTGCACCACAGTGGAACCTGCAAAATCGATAAACCCTAAATTTTCCAGCCACCCGCCCCCGTCAAGCAGCCCGCCCCAGGCCCAGCTGCCAAAAACCGGGTAGATCAGGCCCGTAATGAATATGGTATAGAGGATATATCCTATAAAACGAGTCCGCTCAGCCATGGCACCGGATACGATAGTGGCTGCCGTTGCAGCAAAAACCGCCTGGAAAATCCAGAACATAAGCACCCAGGGATCTCCGCCCGGTTCATATCCGCTTAAGAAAAAACCGGATGTGCCAAACCAGCCGGTATTGGATACTCCAAACATCAGGCCGAAGCCCACAGCCCAGAAAACCAACGAGCCTATGGAAAAATCCATGAGATTTTTCATCAGAATATTTATGGCGTTTTTTGCCCTGGTAAAACCGGCCTCCACCATGGCAAAGCCGGCCTGCATGAAAAAAACCAGAATGGCGGCCACAAGAGTCCATATATAATCCACGTTGGTCTGCACCTGCCCGATGGCTGCTTCGCCGGCCAAAGCCGGCAGTACAAAAGCAGCCCATATGATAGTGGTCCATAGCAATGTTTTCATTCCTGATACCTCCCGGGTTTGCTTATAAAGTTATAATATTTGGCTTTCAGTAAAAATTTTGATGCGCTGCCTGAAATGCCTTGCATACTCATAAGCAATTGATGTGCCGTTTTCACATATATTTTATTTTAAATATAAATTCTTGATTTAATACAATATAACTAATAATTATAATTCAGGATTGTTTAACGGTGATCTACATTTTTGTTATGATAAAACCAAAAAATGACAAATTTGTATATATTATTTCCGTGCCGCCGACCAGCCAGGGAGCTTGCGGATTTGCTTTTTGCAAAAATTCAGCAGTGATGCACCCGTAAAAAGTCGCTTTTAGACGGCTTTGTAAAAAGTTCAAGATCAAGGCTTGCGCGATTGCCGAAGAATGCAGCG
>JAABTZ010000177.1 GCA_011389605.1 Desulfobacteraceae bacterium | reverse complement strand
TGATCCGAAACCGGAGCTTGGACATGCGGGCAGCTTTCTTTACATGCTCACCGGAAAATCACCTGATCCGGAAACCGCCGGTTTCATGGACACATGCCTGGTGCTGCACGCCGAACATGCCTTTAATGCCTCTACCTTTTCCGCCCGCCAGGTGGCCTCAAGCCGCGCCCACATGTACGCGGCAACAGCAGCGGCCGTGGGCTGTCTTTCCGGAGAGCTTCACGGCGGAGCCAATGCGCGGGTCATGGAAATGCTGCTCGACATCGGCTCCATGGACAGGGTTGACGACTATGTGGAATCCCGGCTAAAGGCGGGCGATAAAGTCATGGGCATGGGCCACCCGGTATACAAAACCGGCGACCCCCGTGCAGCCATACTCGCACCCATGTCCAGGAAGATGGGTGAACGCACCGGAAACCTGAAATGGTATGAGCTCAGCGAGGCCGTACGCAAAAAAGCCGGCAAGGTGTTCCAGGAGATGAAGGGCACGGAGATTTATCCCAACGTGGATTTCTACAGCGCCACCGTTTATTATTCCATGGGCATCCCTGTTGACCTGTTTACACCGGTGTTTGCCATCTCGAGGATTTCAGGCTGGTGCGCCCATGTAATCGAGGAGCAGTTTGCCGGGGCCGCGCCCAAGCCCGCCCTTTACCGGCCGCAATCCGAATATGTGGGAGAATACTGCGGTCCGGCCGAGTGTGAGTTTGTGCCCATGGAAAAACGAAAATAGCCGGCCGGAGTTGTTCCCACGCTCAGGCATGCTTATATTGAATTTATGAAAAAACTGACCAATGATGATGGACTCGTAAAAATCGGTTTTAAATGGCTCTGTAAAAAAATATTTAACCTGCATCACAAGGAGGAGTAAAATGGCAGAACAGTCAACCCCCCAGCATTGTCCCGGATTCCAGCAGTTCAAGAACTTAAGCGCGTTTACCTGCAACTGCCCGGAATGCGGTGAGGAAGTTGAAATTTTTTCCGACGAGTTTGACCGTCCTCACAAGTGCCACAAGTGCGGCAAGCAAATAGATTTTACCCAATGCAGCATAGAGGCTTCCGGCAAAAGCGATCAGCCCAGTTAGGCACACCAGGCTTAATAATAAGCACTTTAAAAAGCCCTTTTCCCGGCAGCCGGGTAAAGGGCTTTTTCTGTTCGTTCAATGTTCAATCAACGTTGATACACTCGTAAAAAGTCGGTTTTCAGATGGGGCCGTAAAAAGTTCAAGATCAAGGCTTGCGCGATTCCGAAAAATGCAGCGTACTTAGCCGTACGTGAAATTTTGAGGAATCGCGCGTAACGCAGATATTGGACTTTTTACGGTGCCATCAAACCTTTATTTCTTATAAAGCGGAGACATACTGCGCAGCGTTTTAACCACCCCGGAAAGGGCTGACAGCAGCTTGTCGATATCCGCCCGGGTGTTGTCAACACCCCAGGCCAGCACCAGGGTACCCTGGGCATCTGCATGGCTCAAGCCCAGCGACAGCAGAACATGGGAGGCACGCAGCGAACCCGTGGCGCATGCTGACTTTGTGGACACGGCCACATTTTCCTCATCGAGCATCAGCATCACGCTTTCACCCTCTATGTATTTCAGGGAGATATTTAAAAGATTGGGCAGGCTGTGTTCCAGGTTGGTATTGATGATATAATCGTCTAAATGTTTGGGCAGCTCATCGGCAAGATACTGCTTGAGATCCTCCAGATGGGCCCGGCGCTCGTCCATGTTGGCGGCAGCCATTTGGGCGGCCTTTGCCATGCCGATAATGCCTATAAGATTTTCAGTTCCGCCCCTTTTGTTGTGTTCCTGCACCCCGCCGTCAAGCAACGGAAAAATCCGGGTTCCCCTCCTGACATACAGACCCCCCGCCCCCGTGGGCCCGTAGAAGGGATTGGAGGCAAAGCTTAGCAGATCAACATTCAGGGCATTGACATCCATGGGCACCACCCCGACGGAATCCACAGCATCGCAGTGAAACAGCACCTTCTTTTCCCGGGTGATGGCCCCGATCTCTTCAATGGGCTGAATGGTGCCGGTTTCGTTGTTGCTGTGCATCACCGAGACCAGAATTGTCTTGTCGGTAATGGCATCTGCCACTTCCTTTGGATCGACCCGGCCCGATTCATTAACGGAAAGCGAGGTCACCTTGAAACCCTGGGATGTAAGGCGTTTTACACTTCTTATCACCGAGTTATGCTCGATGTTGGTTGTCACTATATGGTTGCCCTTTTCCCTGTTGGCCCAGGCCGCGCCCTTGACGGCATGGTTTACCGACTCGGTGCCACCGGAAGTAAAAACGATTTCCCTGGCATCTGCAGCATTTACAAGTGCAGCAACGTTTTCCCGGGCCTGGGCCAGCAGTTCCGCGGATTTTTCCCCGGCTTTGTGCTGGCTGGACGGATTGTGGAGATCGCTGTTGATCGCCTCGATCATCGCTTCTTTTACCTCCGGCAGAAGCGGCTTATATGATATATGGTCCAGGTTGATAATATTCATCGAAAAACTCCCTTTGTGCTGATCCATTGGGTCTTTTTGTATACATAAAAACAAAGCCGGTGCATTTGTGCCACCGGCTTTGAACTATTTTAATGCTCCTCGGTCAACTCCCGCTGGCAGGCCTCGCAAAAAGTCGTCTTCTCCCCGAGCTCCACATCGCAGTACGGGCAGTAACAGGTTTCGCCTTCCCCGTGCTCGTGTTTTTCTTCTCTTTCAGCCTTTGGCCGCACTATCCCGGCTTTTTTGTCATCATAATTCTGGATGGCCATGTGCAGGGCGTCGGCTCCCAGGTTAGAGCAGTGCAGCTTGTTTTTGGGAAGCCCTTCCAGGGCCTTGGCTACGTCTTTATTGGTAATTTTCCTTGCCTCGTCAAGGGTTTTTCCCCTTGCCATCTCAGTTAGCATGCTCGATACCGCAATAGCTGAGCCACAGCCAAAAGTCTGAAACTTTATATCATTTATCCGCTGGTCATTTTCATCTATTTTCAGGTAAATTGTCATCATATCCCCGCACAGGGGATTGCCAACCTCGCCCACGCCGTCGGCATCTTCAATGACGCCCACATTTCTCGGATTCTTGAAATGATCCATTACAACTTCGTTATACATTTGGCTGCCCTCCATTATTATAATTGATTGATATAACCGCCAAACAATAAAAAAATAATTTCTTGTTTCTGATGGTTTCGCAAAAAGTCTGCTTTCAGATGGGGCCGCAAAAAGTTCAATATCAAGGCTTGCACAATTTCGAAGAATGCAGCGTACTTAGCTGTACGTGAAATTCTTCAGAAATCGCGCGTAACGCAGATATTGGACTTTTTACGGTTCCATCAAAACTTAAAACTTTTAACTCTCAAGTTTTTATGTCATCATATTTAAATTCCAGCAATTCATATCAATACAAAATGCCTTGTTTTTGTCAAGAAATGCCTTTTTTCAGATCGATGGATTTTACCACCCAATGGGCAAATTTGCCAGGCTCCCGGCATAAAGCCATCTGAGAATACAGACGTCTTATATTATTTCCGCACGTGGACGGGCTTGCGACGATTCTCTTCTATGCTGAAAAGATGCAAATTATCTTGAAAATTCAAGGACATTTTGTTATTTAACAGGTTTGCCCGCATACAGTTAAAACTGATATAACCGCCAACAATAAAAACAATAACTTCTTGATTTTACGCAACACTTAATCACTTAAAACTTAACACTGCCTGTAAAAAGTCGATTTTCGATGGCAAAGTAAAAAATTCAAGATCAAGGCGCGCAAAATCCCTAGGAATGCAGCGTACTTAGCCGTACGTGAAATTCCGAGAGATGAAGCGCAACGCAGATATTGGACTTTTTACGAGACCGTCAAGGATAACCAAAAAACCAAAAAGGGGAAGCCATGCCAACGCAATTTAGCAGGGAGGAATATCAACGGCTTATGGATCTGGCCATGATCGCCAGCTGGGTCCTTCACGTGTTTGAAACCGAGGAGAACCCTGAAGCACAAGATTATGATCAGGTGATCCAGAAGATTTACGCCGGTGCCCGGGAAAAGGGACTCGGTGATCTGGTAGCCTACGACGAACAGGCCGGCGCATATCTGCCCACGCCGGACTATGAAGATGAATCCGATATAATGGATCTGCTCGAAGATTTCGAGGACAATCTTTTCTGGTTCGGCCTGGCCCAGCGAATGGCCTTAAAGACGCTTGTGGATCAGAAAGGCATAGAGACCTATGACGAACTTTTTGACGAGGAAAATGCTGCAAAGCTCCGTGCCCTGGAAGCACGTTTTGCCGATGAATTCTATGAAAACGGATTAAACAACATCCGGGCAGACATTGGCACAAATGTATCGGATGCAGACATTCCGGGAGAATCTAAGTGAGATGAAAACTGCCGCAAGCAATTTGCATGCAGACCAAGTCGGCCTGCTCATGGACACGGCTCTGGGCAGAACCGCTTCGGATCTTGCGGTAATAAACGCCAGGGTGTTTAACGTTTTTACCAATGAACTGCTAAACGATTTGGCATCAAGGAAGGCGCCATTGCAGCAAGCAGGGCCTGGGACACATCGGACCTTATTGTGGCAGGTGTTTATGACGCGGACATGGCAGCGGCTGTCAACCGTATTTGTAAAAACGGAGGGGGCATTGCAGCGGTTAAAGACAAAAGAGTTGTGGCTGAACTGCCGCTACCTGTTCTCGGGGTAGTATCAGAACAGCCCCTGGCAAAGATCCTGGAAGCCAACCGGGAATTAAAAGCTGCTTATCCCGCCCACGGCAGTATTTTTGCAGAAAGCAAATCCATAAGCGCCTTGGCTGACGGCGGCGCGAAAAAGGAGTTTCCTCGCTCCAGGAGCCTTTCTGGAGGCTCGATTTCCGCTCGGAAAGCCCTTTTTCCGCACCGCCGTCAGGGCAACGAAGTGCAATGTCGTCAGGGTGCAAAAAAATGATTTCCAATGATTTCCCTGGAAGTCCAATATCTGCGTTACGCGCAATCCCTCGGGATTTTAAGTACGATAAACAAGAATCTGATCCGCGTCAAGAAAAAATACCACAAGGAGATGGTCATGAAACGATGGAACGGCTGGGGGGAAACACACATTGAAATTAAACTGCCCGCAGGCGCCCAAAATTTCCTGGCCGACCTTGTTGGCCGGCCCTCACCGCAGAAAAATGCAGCCCGTGAAAAGATGCTTACCACAGTGCCCCCTTCCCGAATAGACACGGAGAAAACCCCGGACTTTATTTACACAGATCAGGCATGCCGGCTTGATCATGCCCACGGCCAGAGCCTGCCAGACTGGACAGCACTTCGGTTCGGCACTTTAAACCGGTTTGCCGATGCAGTGGCAAAGCCTGAAACCGAATCCCAGGTGGAAGATGCCCTTGGCTTTGCAGACAAGCATGAAATGACAGTCATTCCATATGGCGGAGGCACCAGCGTGGTTGGCCACCTGGAGGTGCCTGATACCGGCAGGCCTGCAATGTGTATAGATCTTCAAAGATGCAGCCGCCTCCATCACCTTGACACAGAAAATCATCTCGCAGAATTTGACCCGGGCGTAAATGGGCCCGGCCTTGAAGCCGCCCTTAAGGCCCATGGATATACCCTGGGCCATTATCCCCAGTCATTTGACTATTCAACCCTTGGAGGATGGGTGGTCACACGCTCAAGCGGCCAGCAGTCCCTTTATTACGGCCGCATAGAAGACCTGTTTGCAGGAGGCCGAATAATTGCACCGGCCGGCAGGCTCAACCTTCCCCCTTTTCCGGCCTCTGCTGCCGGCCCGGACCTGCGCCATGCCGTTCTCGGCTCTGAAGGGCGCATGGGGATTTTAACCCGGGCCCTGGTGCGCGTACGCAGGCTGCCTGAAACAGATGACGTCTACGGAATTTTTCTGCCAAACTGGAAAGCGGCCCGCGATGCCGTACAGCAGCTGGTGCGCGCGGATTTGCCCCTTTCAATGCTTCGGCTCAGCAGCCCCGTGGAAACCATGACCAACCTTGTAATGGCCGGTCATGAAAAACAAATTGGTATGCTGAAAAAATACCTCCGAATCCGGGGGCTGCATGACAGTACCTGGTGCATGCTTCTTCTTGGTGTTATAGGGGATCGCAGGGCAGCTCTTGCCGGAAAGAAAAGGGCCATGAAAATTATAAGAAAACACGGGGGAGTTTCTGCAGGCACACCCATGGGAAAAGCCTGGAAGAAAAACAGGTTTATTGCACCATATCTTAGAAACACTCTCTGGGACAGGGGCTATGCCGTGGATACCCTGGAAACCGCTGTGACCTGGGACAGGGTGGATACGACCATGAAAAATATCGAAGCATCACTGAAAGGGGCCCTGGAAGACGAAAATGAAAAAATCCATGTATTTTCGCACCTGTCCCATGTTTACCCCACTGGCTCAAGCATTTACACCACTTACGTATTCCGCATCGAAAACAGCGCCCGAAAAACCCTTGCCCGCTGGCATTCCCTGAAAAAAGCCGCAAGCCAGGCCATTGTAGATGCCGGTGGCACCATAAGCCATCAGCACGGGGTGGGCGTGGACCACAAGGCCTACCTTCAGGCGGAAAAAGGAGAACTCGGCGTTGATCTGATCCGAACGCTGAGTGCGCGCATGGATCCGTTTCAGCGGTTTAACACTGGCAAACTTTTTGACACGGAGCTGACAGAAATTGGACCTTGAACATTTGCAGACGGACTTCGACATTGTGGTTGCCGGCGGGGGCATTACCGGCGCCGGGGTTTTCAGCGAAGCTGTGCGCATGGGATTTAGCGTTTTGCTGGTTGAAAAAAA
>JAABTZ010000176.1 GCA_011389605.1 Desulfobacteraceae bacterium | reverse complement strand
ATGCTGGCAGAAAACAGCGGGAGTGAAAGCCTTGAACAGTTATTTCTGAATCTGACGGGAAAGGGCATACGCGATTGATGGTTCTGGCCACTATCTGGAAAGAATTTCTCCTCCTTGTCCGGGATCCGGGCAGTCTGGCCCTTATTCTCCTTATGCCGCTGATCCTGGTGATAGTCATGACCAGTATTCAGTCCAACGCCTTTCGCGCGCTCCAGGAGACCGAAATAGACATTTTGCTGGTCGACGAGGACCGTGATGCCTTAAGTGCGGTCATTGAGAGCTCGTTGCACGATTCGCCCGGCATCAACCTGGTCTCAAAAGCAGAAGGACGGACTTTGACCAGGGACCAGGCACGGCAGCTGGTGCAGCAGGGAAAATATCAGGCAGTGGTTATTATACCCGAAAGCGCTACGGCTTGCCTGCAGAAAAAAACACAAAGTGCAGCTGATAACATTTTTTCTTCCTATGGTTCCGCTGCAGGGTCTGTGGAGAAAAAAGATGACCCGCCCGTGAAGTTGGAGATCCTCTTTGAACCCACGATCAAGGCCGATTACAGGCAGACCGTGGCTGCGACATTGGAAAAGCTGATCGCCGGTGTCCAGTTTGAATGGTTTATAGGGGCCATGCAGGAGCAGCTCGGCAAAACAGGAAAGCAATCGGAATTTACAGTCGATTTTTCAGGGATGATCCAGGTGGACCAGGCGATTGCTTCAAGAAAAGAGCGCCCGGGAACTGAGCTTAACGCTGTTCAGCATAACGTGCCTGCCTGGTCCATGTTTGCCATGTTTTTTATCCTGTTTCCCCTGGCGGGAAATTTCATCAAGGAGCGTGAAGACGGCAGTATGCTGCGGCTCCGCCTTATATCCGGCTCCCATACGCCCGTGATTTCAGGAAAGTTTGTCTTTTATCTGTTTGTCTGCCTGGTGCAGCTGGCTTTAATGATCTGTGTCGGTCTTTACCTGATGCCCCTTATCGGTTTTGGCAAACTGGAGCTGGGAACAAACGGAGTGGGCATAGTCCTTACAGGTTTGGCTGTCGCAATGGCCGCGACGGGATACGGGCTGCTGATTGCCGTTTATTTTAAGATGCCCCAGCAGGCCCTCTCTTTCGGCTCCATTTCTGTGGTGATTCTGGCAGCCTTAGGCGGCGTCTGGGTTCCGGTATTCGCCATGCCCGAGATTATGCAAAACATCAGTCCCTATTCCCCTTTGAATTGGGGTCTTGAAGCATTCAATGATCTTTTTCTGCGCAGCGCCGGGACATCAATGATACTTCCGGATTTGATAAAATTGACAGTATTTGCTCTTGCCGCTTTAACGGCAAGTATCCTGATTCACAGATCGAGAAATGTGGGTTGACACCCAATAAATAAACAGAAAGACAATAATCAATGATCCAAACCATTGAAGACCTGATCCCTCAGCTAAAATCCCAGATCCTGGAACGCCTGGATATTGATTACATGGATCAAGAGGAACTCGACGAAGAAATGCCCCTGTTTGGTGAAGTCACCGGCCTGGATTCCATTGACGCCCTGGAGCTGACCGTCATGCTGGAGCAACAATACGGCATCAAGATAACGGATTCGAAAACGGCACGAAAGATCATGGTTAACATCCGGACCATGGCCGAATACATTTACGAGAACCGTCAGATATGAGTCGTCGCGTCTTTATAACCGGTTATGGTATTATTACCGCCATCGGCAACAATGGCCCGGAGAATTTCGCCTCCCTGAGGAATAAAAGAAGCGGATACGGAAGGCTTGATTTTCTCCAAACACTTCATCGTGACGAGATTTACTGCTGTGAAATCAAATTATCCGACGATGAGTTGTGCCGGCATGCCCGGGTTCCGACAAGAGCCGGTTTTTCCCGCACAACGCTTCTGGGGATTATTGCAGCACGCGAAGCCATTGACTCCGCGGGACTTACGAAAGCTGAAACAAGTGGTGCGGGTCTTATTTCGGCCACAACCGCCGGCGGAATCCGCGAGCTTGAAAGCTACTACTACGAGCTGCAGAACCCCGAAAGCTCCGGAGATTTTCTTGCGTTTCTTGATACGGGAGACCCCGGGGAACACACGGAACGCATGGCCGATATCCTTAATATGAAAAAGTATCTCGCCACGGTCAGCACAGCCTGTGCGTCGGCGGCCAATTCCATTATTTTCGGTGCACGGCTGATCGCAAACGGGCTGGCCGATGTTATGATTTGCGGGGGCAGCGAGGCTTTGAGCAAAGTCACCATCAACGGGTTTAACTCTCTTAAAATTCTGGACAGGAATTTATGCAAGCCTTTTGATCAAAATCGCAACGGCCTTAATCTGGGCGAAGGCGCCGCTTTCCTTGTTCTCGAAGCCGAAGAGAGGCTGGGGTATCCGGGGAAAAATGCCATTGCCGAATTGTGCGGCTATGCCAGCTTAAATGATGCCTTTCATCAGACTGCTTCTTCCCCGGATGGATCCGGAGCGCTCAAGGCGATGCAGAAAGCCCTGACCATGGGCGGGATTGCCCCGGAAGATGTTGATTATATCAACGCTCACGGCACGGGCACGGAAAACAATGACCTGTCAGAAGGGCTGTCTGTCAAGGCTCTTTTCGGGGATCAACTGCCGCCGTTTAGTTCCACAAAACCTTACACGGGGCACACCACCTCTGCAGCCGGCAGCGTGGAGGCGGCGTTTTGTCTTATGGGGTTTGAGCATGATACAATATTCCCCACTCTCAACTTCAGCCAGCCCATGGAAGAACTTGATATATTGCCGGTAACGGAATTGCGGCAGGGCGCAGGGCTCGGATATATTCTTTCAAACTCGCTTGGTTTCGGAGGGAGCACCACATCGCTGCTCTTTGCAAAATGCTGATCAACGGCAACGGCATGGATATTTATATCAACGGTGCAGGCGTTATTTCGCCTCAGCAGACATACGACAACGAAATATTTCTGCCGGAGGTCACTGAGTATGGGGGCAATGTACTGACCTGCATTCTACCTGATTTCAAAAATTACATTAAACCTTTCCAAATGCGTCGGCTCAGCCGTATGCTGCGCATGGGACTTTCTGCCGCCACTATCTGTCTTCGAAACGCCCGACTGGAAACACCGGATGCCATTATAACCGCCACGGGTTATGGTTTTCAGGAAGACATGGGCAAATTTTTGCTTGAAATTCTGGAGCAGGATGAACAGCAGCTGACGCCGACTTATTTCATGCAAAGCACTCATAATGCACTTTCCGGTCTCATAGCCCTGACGGTCAAGTGCATGGGGTATAACAACACTTATGCCGGCAGAGGATTTGCCTTTGAAACGGCCGTACACGACGCCATGCTGCTTTTCCTGGAAAAGGAAGCAGAAAATGTTCTAGTCGGTTCCTTTGACCAGGCCCATCGCGTTCAGTACAGCGATTACGCCAGGCTGGGGTATGTAAAAAAAGAAAAGACAAGCAATCTGAAACTCTTTAAAAGCCGTACAAAAGGAACCCTCCAGGGCGAAGGAACGGCGTTTTTTATGATTTCCTGTCAGGCGCTTCCCCATTCATGGTGCATACTGAAGAGCCTCCACACTGTTTACCGACCCACCGATTTTCCGTTTTTATGTGAAGAATTAACCGGTTTTCTGCGGGCCAACGGGATCGGGCCGGAAGATGTCGATGTTTTTGTAAACGGGGCAAGCGGCGACATTGCCCGGGACAAATGGAACATGGAACTCCGGAAAACCTTTTTCGGCCATGCCGCTGAGGTGCTTTTTAAACATTTAACAGGCGAATACGCTACAGCATCTTCCTTCGGAGTCTGGCTCGGTGCCAAGATATTGAAAATCCGGACCATCCCCGAGTCAGTCCTGGCAGGGCCAGCCACCTCAGATCGTCTGATTCGGACAGTCCTTGTCTGCAACCATTTTCTGGGCAGGAATTATTCCTTTTTTCTGCTAAAAGCACTTTAATTAGTCCGGACAGATGATTCTATCTGTGGGAAAATATGTTCTATATCTGCTTAACAGTTGAAGCCACGCTGCAATGCCCATCACTGCGTAGAGTACCGTCCATACAGGACCAAACAGCTATTACGGGGGAGCCCAATGCGGCAACACAAGCTGCTCATAGCAAGATCCGGCGTTTATTGACCCGGCACCCCCTATCGCTGCGGCAATGAAAATTATGGCAAGCCATGAAATGATTCCAATAATCTGCTTAGATAATGAAACACGAGTCATTAATGCTCCTCAAGTGTAAAAAAGTTGCCTTTTATACTTTTTCCGCTTGTGCCGCCCCTCCGGTTTTTCTGAATTGTTCTTTTAGTTCGGTCAACGCCTGCGTTAAGCTGTCGTGGTCAATGGCCGGGCAAACGTCCATGCAGATATTTGTCCCATAGGTTACGGCAGTGCAAAATTTCTGAAGACTGACCGGAGAATTGGTCCAGCCTATTGCAAGCATGGTATTTCTGCCGATCAGGTTCCAGGTGTGCAATCCTTTGACTCCTTTGCCTTCCGGAATTTTGAAAACCTTCAGGTATCTCTCAATTGCGGCGGCCTCGCTTTCAGGGGGCCATTTGATAATGCATACAAAAGGCAGGTATCCCTTTTTTTCATAGTCGTCTTTTATTTGTTTATAGATTCTTGCCATGTCCTTTTCCTTTCATAGTTTAAGTTCATCAGCCCAGCCGTCAGCACCGCACCTCCGGAAAATTTCAGCAGCCTTTTCCATACAAGTTCTTGCATCCTGCGGCCTTTGCGTTTTGGTGAAAAATTCGCTGTAAAGGATGTTATCCCAGCCCAGATTGCATATCATGCCGTTTCGGGTGTTTGCATGGATTGCTCGTTTAATCCACGACTCTGCCGCGGGTATTGTCTCCTTGTTGCCGTTAAGAAGAATTTTTCCGATATATCTGGCCGCGGTCCCTTCATAGATTTTCACCCGGTTTTCACGTGCATATTTGTATAAGAGATCAAGTTCCTGCATTCCTTTCCCAGACAAGCATCCGGCCAATGCAAGGGCGATTCGGTTCAGGTTCGCAGAAGAGGGAAACAGACGGCTTGTCTCTCTGATGTGGATGGTCTTTTCATACTGTTGCCAAGCTTGTCGGTATTGACCCTGGTGAATGTAAACATGGCCTAAATATTCATGGGCCAGAGCCTTATGTGCCATCAGATTTATTTTATGTGTATAATCGATTCCCTTTTCGAGAAACCGCCTGGCTTCTTTAAGCAATCCCTTATAGTAGCAGGACACCCCGTGGCTTGTGTAGGCCATAGCCTTGGAATAGATGTCTCCGCTATCCTCAGCAATGCTGACCGCATCTTGACTGTTTTCAAATCCTTCGGCAACCATACCATGATAATTGTACCCATAAATGCTTAAATTGCTTTTCATTACAGCAATTCGCCACTTATATGCCAATGCCTCGCTGAGACCCAGCAATACATCAAAATATTGGATCGCCTTCTCAAACTCACAATTAAAGGCGAGTACAAGGCCAAGCATATAGTTTGCATAAACGGAGGTTATCACATCCCCGCTTTTCTCAGTAATGGATATTGCTTTTTCAAGATAGTTTATGGATTCGGGAAAATTTTCTTCAACCATGTATTTATAGCTGCCCGAAATGACCCAGGCTTGTCCTTGTTCGATTTCCATGTCCTGCTGCATTAAGTCCTCTGCAATTGGCTGGAGGCATTCTTTGGCATCCGCCATGTTGCTCATGCGGAAATGCAGGAATCCAAGTGCAGCTCTCGCCTTAACAATCTGATTTCGGGATCTTTGGGACCGGGGCTGCTTTTCCAGGGCATAAACCCATTTCTCTGCAAAAAAAACTGCTTCGGCAAGGGACAGGTTTTTTTCAGCCTTAATGCAGGCAAGCCGGGCATACTCAGATGTCTTCCCGTGAGTTTCACTGGCTGCAAAGTGCCGGACCAGTGTGGCATAATGCTCCTCCCTTTTATCTTCCCATAATTGCTCAATGGCATTGCCGATCCTTTCATGGAGCTGTTTTCGGGTCTTTGCCAGAATTGAATCATATATGACATCTCTTGTCATTGCGTGCCGGAAAACGTATGTGTTGTTTGGATAGAGGTCACGCTCGTAAATAAGTTCAACCGCCTTCAAATCCTCCAGAAAAGAGAGCAGATCCGATTCTTCAATTTCCGCGATTTGTCTTATCAGGATATAGGAAAATTCTCTTTCAATGGCAGCACCAGCTTGAAGCAATTCCTTGGCCTGCTCGGAGAGGCTGTCAACCTTTGCCATAATTATATCCTGGATAGTGGAGGGGATTTCGATTGATTTAGGATTCTTTTGAAGAAATGCCCGTTTGCTCTCTTTTTTTATAAGGCCAAGACTTTGGATGGACTTGACGAACTCTTCGAGGAAAAAAGGGATTCCTTCGGTTTTCTCAAAGATGAGCCGCTGCAGTTGGTCATCTACAAAATCGGCACCCAGTATTTTTTGGATCACAAGAAGACTTTCCTGCTGGGGGAGGGGGCTTAGATTTACCTGATTGTAGTAGGATCGCCCCCCCCAGGTATGCACGAACTCAGGCCTGTATGTTAAAACGACCAGCAGTCTGGCCCCAGGCACACCATCGAGCAGCCAACGGAGAGTCTCTTCGGTGGCCTTGTCCACCCAGTGCAGGTCTTCTAAGGCTATGATCAGAGGATTTTTTCGGGCGCCTTTCAGGATAATCTGTCTGACAGCTTTTGCGGTTCTTTCCTTAAGGGCTTCCGGGCTCATGGAGAGCTTATCGATACCGGAATTCTTTATGCCCACTATTTCCAGAAGGAAAGGTGTGTTGGCCATGTCCACGTTGAGCAACTCAAGAGCGTTTTCCACTTTCCTCCGGGCCTGGTGCTCGTCATCATCATTTTGAACGTCAAAAGAGCTTTTC
>JAABTZ010000175.1 GCA_011389605.1 Desulfobacteraceae bacterium | reverse complement strand
AAGCCGTCTAAGAGCGACTTTTTACGAGTGCATCAATTTTGATGGTATAAAGACATGCATGCCTGCATGTCGATTTTACCGCTGGAGGCCTTTGGCAGGTTTTTCAGGAATACAAACTCTGAAGGAATCTGATATTTGGGCAGCATACTGTGGCAATGCTGCTGCAGGCTCTCTACGGAAACCCCCTGCTCCAGTGGCACACACAAGGCTACCAGGCGGTGGCCGCTTAATTCGTCAGGAACACCTATGACCGCGGCTTCAAGCAGCTGCCTGCTTTTCATAAGACAGTCCTCGACCTCCAATGGATTTACTTTGTGGCCGCTTATTTTCAGGATATTGTCTTTTCGTCCAACAATGTAGAAATATCCTTCATTGTCCATGTAAGCCAGATCGCCGGTATGGTAATAGCCATTGGAATCAATCACCTTTTTTGTCAACTCAGGGTCCTTCCAGTATCCCTTCATGACATTGGGGCCCCTTGCCACCAGCTCGCCTGAGACTCCGCTGGCGGCAAACCCGCCGTTTTCATCAATGATTTTTAATTCCACCCCCGGAATTGCCCGGCCAATTGAATCAGACCTGCTCTGAAACTGTCCTGGATCCAGGCAGCTTAGACGGGCCGAGGCCTCGGTAGCCCCATACATGATAACCAGCCTGGTGTGTTCAGGAAGGGCCGCGCGCAGACCCTTTTTCAATTCCATGGCCATATGCCCGCCTGCCTGGCTGCAATAGCGAAGCATCGGCAGTTTATCCCTGTATTTCAAAAGCGGAGATCTGTGCAAAAGATATGCATAAGTGGAAGGAACACCCGAAAAGGCCGTAACATTTTCTTCTGCCATTTCCTTTAACACATCTGCAGGATACAGGAACCTGTTGTTGATAACTATTGTGGCACCTGCGGCAAAATGAGTATTTAAAAGGGATTTGCCCATAACATAGGAAAAAGGCAGAACCACCATCTGGACATCGTCGGACCGCAAGTCCAGCGCGGTACATATTGACAGTGTGTTGGAAACAATGTTTTTGTGGCTCAGCATTACACCCTTGGGCTTTCCGGTGGAACCCGATGTGTAAATGATGCTGGCAGTGTCATCTGAATTGCAGACAACAGATCCTTCTGCCTTCTTTGGGCCGGAAAGGCTTTCTTCAAAGGTAAAAACAGTAAAAGCAGATCCATTCCATTTTTGCTTAGGCTCTTTTATTATGACAAGCTTTAATGCCTTCTCATCTAAAGAAGCAGCTCTTAGAAGCCTTTCGGATTTAAAGGAGGCAATAATTGCTGAAGGCTGCAGATCATCGAGAAGATACTCAAGTCCGGCCGGCTTCAATCCCGGATTCAGTGGAGCTGCGGCCGCACCGGATTTCAGGATTCCGTAATAGGAAATGATATAATCAACGCTGTTTTCCATTAACAGGGCCACCCTGTGCCCTGTTGAAATCCCGGTTGCCCGCAAAAACCCGGAAAGATTGTCTGCCAGCTCATTTATGCTGCCAAAGCTCACCCTTTGGGCACCCGAAACCACGGCCGTTTTCCGGGGATAATGCCTTGCTGAATTTTCCAGAAAATGATGTATCACCGGGTTTGCTGCACTTGCTGTTTTCTGGATAAAAAAGCTTCCAGATTGTTAAGAGAATCGAGATTTTCAGGACTCAGTTCCTCGTCTTCAATCTGGATCTGAAACTGTTCCTCCAGAAAAGTGATAAGCTCAAGCATTCCAGTGGAATCAATAATCCCGGATTCAAGAAAAGAAGTGTCATCTTCAAGACCGGCGGCATCTCCGAACAAGAAATTCTCCACAATAAAATCTTTCAGCCTGCCTTTTACCTCACTCATGTTTTTTTGCTCCGCATAAAAATTATCCTGATTCAGTAATTGATGAGCCTGTAAAAAGGCTTTTTTACAGGAAGTGTTAGGTTTTAAGTGATTAAGTGTTAAGTAAAACCAGTAAGTTATTTTTTTTGTTTGACAGTTATATCACTTTTAGGACTTTTTACAATTCCATCAGTGATTAAGTTTTACAAACTCGTAAAAAGTCGCTTTTAGACGGCTTTGTAAAATGTTCAAGATCAAGGTTTGCGCGATTTCTAAGAATGCAGCGTACTTAGCCGTACGTGAAATTCTTCAGAAATCGCGCGTAACTCAGATATTGGACTTTTTACGAAGCCGTCAAGTTTTTATCCCCTTGATATCTTCCACCAGCCTGGGGCTCAGATGCAGATAGCGGGTGGTGCTGCGTTTGGTGTCTATGTCCTCGTAAACGCGCATGACCTGCTCAGGGCTCAGGCCGACGCTTCCGGCCACCGCCTCAGGCCCAAAACCGTGATTTTTTCCGTAAAGGCATAAATCCATTCGGTCATAGGGGAGGGAAAAATAAAACTCATCCTGCCCCTGGGGCAGGGAATAGGTATCTGTGGTAGGCGGCCGAGTCCGAATCTGTTCGGGAAGCCCGAGGTGTTCTGCCAGCCGGTATACCTGGGTTTTGTACAAATGCGCTATCGGCTTTACATCGGCAGCACCGTCACCCAGCTTGACAAAAAAACCCAATTCATATTCCAGACGGTTTGGTGTGCCCGTAACGCCGAAATTGAGCCGGTCTGCATGATAGTATTCAAGTGTTTTGCGGATGCGCTGTTTGAAATTAGTTGCTGCCACGATTTCCAGGTAGGCATTTAGCGGGAGCCGCTTTTTAACGGCATCGCCCCGGGGGGATCTGGCCACTATGGAAAAAAAGGAAAAACCTTTGGTCTCCATGATATTTGAGCTGACAATTTTAGATTTCCACCCCTCATCATATTCGGGTACAACCGACCGGACCGCCTCATCATAACTTTTGTAAAAACCAAAGGCTTCAAGAATACCTGATATATCCTCCCGTATAGTCTCAATACCGAGATGAGAGGCAACCAGGCTGCTCATAGCAAGGGTTTCAGGCGCGGAATGCAGCTCGGGCATCTCCAGCCCAAAAACCCGCCCGGCACCAAGGGCTTCAACTGCAAGCGCGGCTGTAACACTGCTGTCAATGCCGCCGGAGAGGGCCACCACCAACCCCCGGCGCCTGAGATCTTTTCGTACGCAAGAGCGCAAAAAACCTGATATTTTTGATACTTCCTGCTCCGGGTCTATCTCAAGAACACTTTTTGAAAACTGGTCCTTTGACTCTACCCTCATTAAGTTCTCCCTGAAAAGCTTGTTAACCCGCAGCTAAGATGTTTTTACAGGCAGCAGGTCCGGTTGGTTTGGGTTTCATAAATCAGCTGGCCGGCATCATTTCTTCTGATAATCCTGTCCGGATTTTTTGCAGGCGTGCTCACCTGCAAATCTGCAAAACCTTCAACAAACTGCTTGTAAAGAATCTGCGTGGAAAGAATTCCGACCACTGCCATATTCTGATTTTCGCTGACAGGACCCTGGTTTTTCTTCATATATTTTTCAAAAAAGCTATTTACTTTCCGTGAATTAAAAATCCCGGTCCGTTCCAGCTCACCCGGGTCGATAAGCTCATGGATCTGCCCGTGCTCCTCATTGAAAAACACCTGCCCAATGGGCGCCCGGTAAGGCTGCTTGGCCCGTTTTACTATGTTTGCCGGCAGCCGGTCATTAAATGCCTTTTTAAGCATATATTTTTCGTTAAGGCCGTTGATTTTCCAGCAGGCCGGCAGCCGTGCGGCAAAATCTATCAGCCTGTGATCCAGAAACGGGGGGCGCAGTTCCACGGAATTGGCCATGGCAACCCGGTCACCCTGGGAAGACAAGAGATAATTGGACATAAAAATATCCATTTCCAGCCACTGGGCCCGGGACAATAAGTCACGCTTTTCAAAGCCGGCCGGAAGCTTTGCTCTGATGGTATCCAACGTGTCGGTTTTCTCCATTTCGGCCTGGATTGCAGGGTCAAAAAATGTTTTGGACCATGCAGTATTTTCCCATCGTTTTTGATGTGACATGAGAGGGTCATTTAAATCCTTGCCGGTTACTGAAAAAAACTTATGCAAAAACGCCTTTGCACGGCCTGCATCCTCAAAGATATACGGATAGAGGCGCTGGAGCAAAAGGGGACGGTACCTGGAGCCGGGCTGCCGGCCCCAGAATGCCCTGATCTTTGCTTCCTTGAAAATATTATACCCGCCGAAAACCTCGTCTGCACCCTCGCCGGTCAATACTACCTTAAAACCGTGCTGCCGGACAAGGCCCGAGAGCATAAACAGGGGAACCGGGCCGGTTCTCAGCAGGGGCTTTTCGCAATGCCAGATGACCTTTGAGAGTTGTTTGCGGACCTGATTGTTTGAAATACGGCTCTGTTGATGATCGGTGCCCAGAAATTTCACCATTTGGGCCTGGTATGAGGCTTCGTCAAAGCTTTTTTCCTCAAATCCAATGGAAAAGGTCTTTAGGCGGTTATTGAATTTTCGGCTGATAATGGAGGTAATTACGGAGGAATCCAGACCTCCGCTCAGATACGCGCCGACAGGCACATCAGCCCGCAGACGGATGCGCACGGCATCTTCGAGCAGCGTCCGGAAGTGCTCTGCGGCTTCCTGCCGGCACCCGCCCCACTGCTGATCAGGCGTATAATAAGGGATCTGCCAGTAAGGCTTCTGAATGCCGTTTTCAGCACCTTTTTTTACTGTCATGTAATGGCCGGGCTGCAATTCATAAATATTTTTAAAAACAGTTTTCTCCCCTACCGTTGTCCAGCAGGTAAACACCTGGCTCAGGGCCTCAAAATCAATGCCGCGGCAAACCTCTGGATCCAGAAAAACAGCTTTGATCTCCGATGCAAAAATAAAGCGCCCGTTGCAAAAAGTAAAATAAAGCGGACAGATGCCCACACGGTCCCTGGCTATAAAAAGCTCATTTTTACGGTTGTCCCAGACCGCCATGGCAAACTGACCGTTTAGCTGCAAAAGGCAGGCCGAGCCGTACTCCTCATATAAATGGAGTACGACTTCAGTATCTGTGCCAGTAGTGAACCGATGACCCTTTTCTTCCAGCTCTTTTTTTAATTCAAGATAATTAAACACCTCTCCGTTATAAACAATCCACAACTGCCCGTCCCGGCTTGAAATGGGCTGATCACCGGCTTCCAGGCCGAGTATGCTCAACCGGCACTGACCCAGATGAATACCGGAATCAAGATAAACTCCTGTTTTTTCAGGACCCCGATGACCAAGAATGGAAAGCATCTGCCTGATCAGGCGTTCTGACAAAGGCGCTTTTGAAGATAGATTTTGTATACCGGCAATTCCGCACATAAATGCCCGCTGGACTGGATTTTCATTCAATGGCTGATAATCGGGCGCACTCCGTCCCTTTCGGGGGCACGCAAAAATGCCCCCTAAGGGCAAAACAATACTATATTAAGCAGTTATACCGTTTTTGACGGTGCCTGCTTTTTTTTGTCCGCAGCCCCTGGCAGCGGGATAAACTCAAAATCGTTTAAAAGCCGTTTAAAGCGGCCCAGGGTTTTATCCAGGTTATTATAATGCCTGAATTTCGACAGCAGCCGGGCCTTTTTGAAACGAGGCTGGCCATCGTCTATCTCCCATGGGTGAAGATAGAAAACAAACGGCTGGTTTTCCTTTTGATTGATTCGCTTTAATGCAAATTTGGTAAACCAGTAAGGGAAAAGACGGAAATAGCCTCCGCCTGCCACAGGAATATTGCGGCCCAGCAAAACACTGGTTGAAATCGGAAATTCATCTATCCCCTGCCTGCTGAGTCGATACGGGAACCGGGGAGAACCAGGTATTCCGTAAAGGTCGTGGCGGATGGGAAAGATGCTTGAATCTGTTGTAAACCCGGCTTCTTTTAAGATATCCAGTGCCCACAGGGATTTTTTCGTAATTGAATAACTCGGAGCCCGGTAGGCAGAAACTGTCTTATTGGAAATCTTTTCCAGTACTGCCTTGGCCTTTAACGTGTCCTGGCGGAACTCTTCAGGAGTGAGCTCATATATTTTACGATGCCAGTAGCTATGACATCCGATTTCATGGCCCTCGGCCACTATATGCATGACGAGTTCCGGTTTTTTTTCTGCAAGCCAGCCAACCACGAAAAAAGTGGCCCGCACTCCGTGCTCTTTTAGCAGATCAAGGATTACCGGCATGGTGGTCTGAATACGAGGCTCCATATCATTCCAGCTGCCAGGGGAAACTATATCAGCAAATGCAGCTACCTGAAAATAATCTTCCACATCTATGGTTAGGTAATTTTGCATTTTTTAAGGATTTCCTTTTTCAAGATAAAAAAAACCGTCCTGAAGTTTCACATCGGGACGGTTTTAACATAATCCTGAAATCAGTTTTTTGCATTTTTTCTTCGCAAAAAAATTCCTGTCACCCCGATCAGACCGGAACCAAAAAGAATCATGGTTACGGGTTCAGGCACGGGCCTTGGTATGACCGAGCTGATCATTACGACAAAGCCATCCAGGCCCAATCCCCTCATGCCTTTATCACCACCAGATGACTGGCCCCTTAAGGGAATATATTCACTGCTTATCCACGGCAGGCCGACGTCATCTTGGCTTTCCTGTGCAAAAAGGCCATCATAAGCGCTATAAAAAACAAGGTTAGTCCCGTTTTTCTCTTCGACCATCCCGGAGATTGCGGAAACTTCAGAAATGATTCCATGCCCGGCTTCCACGTTGTTGCCGGATGAAGATAGGCGACTATTCCCATATGCTGGTCCAACGGGAATAGTAACTGCAATGCAGAGTGCAGTCATGCATAAAAACCCTGCAATGGTTATTATGATAATTGCCGGTAACTGTTGTATGTTTTTTTTTCTCATTTGCTATCACCCTCTTAATTTTGCTATCACCTTCTTAATTCCAATAAATATCAACTTTTGCTTTTCCTCTTACCACTAGTGGAAGCAACA
>JAABTZ010000174.1 GCA_011389605.1 Desulfobacteraceae bacterium | reverse complement strand
TAAACTGAGCCTCTCAAAATCTGCTGCCTCAGATGTCGTATCGCATGGTTGACTATAGCTTGATCATCATCTTCCTTGTATCTGCGGCAAACCAGAAAATTGCCCGATTTAGGCGTAAACATCTTGAAATTGATCTTATTTTAAGATATAATATTTTGTTTATGAATTAAGCTGGCCCTGGAAGGCAGGGGATTTGTCGTATGATAAAAAAGCTGCCTGATCACAAAAAGCAGAATCGATTTTATGGAACTAAAAATAGACGAACTTGCAAAGTGCCTTCAAATGCCTGCGACCACCATCGAAAGGTGGATCCGGCAGGGCCGCATACCGGTGAAAAGCAGCGGAGATATCTGCATGTTCAGTGAAGCTGCAATCAGGAAATGGGCCCGGACAAACCATTTAAGCTTTCATCTGCCTGGCCAGGCGCCGGCAGCTGAAAAACAGTCCGAAAGTATTGAAACCCTGTCCGATATCATGGACCGGGGGGGCATATATTACGGCCTTGAAGCCCAGGGTGTTGAACAGGTCCTTGAGGCCGCTGTGTTTGCAATGAAGAATATCGACACCCGGGCCGATCGTCAGATGCTTTATCAAAGCCTGGTGGCAAGAGAGCAGATGATGTCCACGGGCATTGGAAACGGCGTGGCCATTCCGCATCCACGCACGCCCCTTAGCCAGAGCAGTATCGCATCCCAGATGGCTGTATTTTTTTTGAAAAATCCTGTTGATTTCAATTCGGTGGACAAAAAGCCGGTGCATGTCATTTTTATTCTTGTTGCAACCACTTCCAGGCAGCATCTGCACCTGCTTTCCCGGCTGTCTTTCTGCCTTCGGGATAGCTATTTTCTTGAACTTCTGGCCCAAAGGCCTGATGCGCAAACCCTGAGCAAAACAATTGCCGAGTCAGAGGCCCGGTTAGACGGTGGAAAATAGTTTTTACGGCACCATCAGTTTTAAAAATATTGGACTTTTATGGTCGATTATTAAAGGCATTGGCAATTTTTTCGAAATCAAAAATAAAGGGCAAACCGTTTCACTGGCTCTGGATGCCCATGGACGACCGTCTGCTGCTCATCGCCATTGGTGCTCTTGTTGGCATCTGCAGCGGTCTGGCCGCGGTTGCCTTAAACACCGGTCTTCATTTCATGGCCGAACAGCTGGGCAGGATACGTGCCCACTGGTGGGTTTTTCTTCTGCCGGGCGCCGGTGCCATGCTTTCATCTCTGTTTCTGGGAAAAATCACACAGGAGGGGGCCGGACACGGAGTCCCAGAGGTGGTCTACAGCGTATCAAGGCAGGGCGGCCGTATGAGGTTTCGTTCGGCTTTTTCCCGCCTGATCTCAAGCTGTCTTACCATCGGAAGCGGCGGCTCTGCCGGACCTGAGGCCCCGGTTGTCACAAGCGGCGCCTCCATAGGCTCAAACATCGCCCGATTTTTCGGCCTGAACGAACGCCAGCGCATTGCCCTTGTCGGATGCGGTTCCGCAGGCGCCCTGGCAGCAATTTTTAATGCCCCCATTGCAGGCCTGGTATTTACAATTGAAATAATTCTTGGCGAGTGGTCGGCTTTAACCATTGTTCCCATTGCAGTTGCATCTGTTTCCGGTGCCCAGGTCAGCCGACTGCTGCAGGGAAACCAGATTGCCTTCCAGCATCTTCGTTTTGACGTGGATGTGACCACCACCCTTGCTGCCGTGGGCCTGGCCCTGCTCACGGCCACCATTTCCATTTTGTTTACCCGGGCTTTGATCCATTCCCATAATGTGTCTGAAAAGATTGCTTTGCCTGTATGGATAAGGGCGTTTTTCGGCGGATGCATGGTTGGCGGAATCGGTTTGATGCTGCCGGAAGTGCTTGGGGAAGGGTATCATTTTATTCAGAAGATGGTTGAGGGCTCCTTTGCACCTGGCCTGAGTCTGGTTGTGCTGCTGGTGGCTGCCAAAATTGCAGCCACATCCTTAACCCTTGGCTGGGGCGGATCAGGGGGCATTTTTGCCCCGTGTCTTGTTATAGGCAGTTTTTCCGGGGTAATGTATCACAGATTTGTGGATTTCCTGTGGCCGGGGCTGTCATGGGCTGACGAAGGGTGCTTTGCTCTTCTGGGCATGGCCGGACTGGTAAGTGGTATCCTGCAGGCCCCCCTGACGGGAATCTTTCTCATAGTGGAGATTACCGGCGGATATGAAACCATTTTACCACTGATTCTTGTATCTGCTCTTTCCACGACCATATGCCATGCCTGGGAACCGGCATCCTTTTATTTCCGGGAATTGGTTGAAAAGGGGCTTTACCTGCGGCCAAGAACAGATGCAAAGGTTCTTGCGGATTTAAGCATAGCAGAGCTTGTGGAAACCGATTGCAAAACCGTGGCCCGCGACATGCTTCTGGGAGATTTCATCAAGGTTGTTCAGCGGTCCCACAGAAATTATTTTCCCGTGACCGACCCTGAAACAGGTCAGTTTGAAGGCATGATTCATTTAGATGATATAAGGCCCTATTTGTTTGATCTTTTGCTGTATGAAACGGTTTTTCTGGAGCAGGTCATGGAATCGGATGTAGAAGCAGTTGATCTTAATGCAGAACTTGCAGATGTGTTAGATCGTATGGATGAAGGAAATCTGTTTAGTATGCCCGTGGTATCAGGTGGGCGGTTTGTGGGCATGATTTCCAAGGCGACCTTGCTTGACAAGTACAGAAATGAACTCATGGTTCAAAGCCAGCATTGAAATCGGCTTTTTGCTGTTCCATCAGAAGCTGACTCTATTTTATAGGTCCACCCTGGTGAGTTTTATTTTACGACGTATAACGCTTGCCGCGGTTTTCTCAAACTGCCTGGTTATATCTGAAACATAGAAACTCGCTGTTGCATTTTTGCCAAGACCATCATCGGTTTGCGGGTTGTCTGCAAGAAACTGCCGGATCTGTGCTGCCAGGGCCACCGAGGAATCTATAATATTTACTTTTTTGCCTATTTTGCGGGAAATAATTGATTTTATCACAGGATAATGAGTGCAGCCAAGGATCAGGGTATCTATCTGCCGCACCTTTAACGGGTGGAGATACTTTTTGACAATCATGCGGGTTTCCGGCCTGCCGATCCATCCTTCCTCAACCAGGGGTACAAGCAGGGGGCATGCAGCCGAGTGGATTCTGGCTTCCGGGCGCAGGCCGCTGATTTTTTTCTCGTAGATTCCGCTTTCAATGGTGGCCCTGGTGCCTATGACTCCGATAAGGTTGTTTTTGGTTTGCCCCAGGGCCAGGTCCACGGCCGGGCTGATCACCTCGTATATGGGCAGGTCAAAACGTTTTTTAAGGGTTTCGGTGGCCACGCTGGAAGCGGTGTTGCATGCCATTACAATTATTTTTGCACCTTTTTCAATCAGAAACTCGGTGTTTTGAATCGAGTATTCGATCACCGTTCTTCCGCTTTTAGTACCGTAAGGGGTCCGGGCCGTATCTCCGAAATAAAGTATGTCATGCCCCGGAAGTGTGTCCATAAAGGCTTTGACTACTGTAAGCCCGCCAATTCCTGAGTCAAAAATGCCGATCATAAAAATTCACCGTTTTTTGCCGCCAGATCATTGCGGTTTCGCACCTGCTGGAGTTCTGTAAGCTTTGCCTTAAGAATGGCAATTATGTCTTCCGGGTCAAATCCGGTACGCATGCCCGGACATGCCTGTGCCATTACGTCCCAGGCTGAAGGATTGTGCAGGATATTTTCAATAAACGGCCATGCCATGCACATCCTTGGTTTGATCGGGTGGATGGTGCAAAGCCTGTCCCAGAATACGCAAAATCCGTCCTGTTTCTGGGCAAGCACGTAGCGGCCTGCCGAAGGGGAGCAGTATTTTTCAAGAAATTCATCCCTTGAAATTTGAAGATACCCTGAGATATTTTCAATGTCTGCCCCCGAAAGATATGTGCCCCCATAGCCGCAGCAGCACTGCCCGCATTGCTGACATTCAAACAGGTCATCAGGTGTGACTTCACACCGCACGCCGGGCCTCCATGGCTTTTTTAAGGGTGACCTGGTCAATGTATTTAAGCTCCCCGCCCATGGGAACACCGGAGGCTATCCTGGTAACGTTTACGGAAAAGGGTTTCAGGGATTTGTAAATATAATCAGCCGTGGATTCGCCTTCAACGCTGGTGCTTGTTGCAATGACAACTTCCTTTACGTTTCCGGACGACACCCTGGCGATCAGCTCCCGGATACGTAGTTCGTCCGGGCCTATTCCGTCCATGGGGGAAAGCAGTCCCTGAAGCACATGGTATACGCCGGTAAATGCGCCTGATTTTTCAACAGCAGCCATGTCTGCCGGGCTTTCAACCACGCAGACAAGGCTGCTGTCCCTTGCAGGATCACGGCATATGCGGCAGGTCTGGCTGTCGCTGAAGCAAAAACAGGTGTTGCAGACAGTTACCTGTTTTTTAAGCTCCCGGATGCTTGCTGCAAGGGAGTTTACCTCGGGCTCCGGTGCTGTGAGCAGATACATTACAAAACGTTCCGCTGATTTTTCCCCGATGCCGGGCAGCTTGCAAAACTGCCGGATAAGACGGTACATGGCCTCTGGATAGTGCTTCATTAAAAATGCAATTCCTGTTTCATATCCTACGTCATTCCCGGAAGGTTCATACCGCCGGTGAGTTTGTTCATCTCCTCGGAGACCATTGCCTGGGCACGGTTCAGGGCGTCGTTGACAGCTGCAAGAATAAGGTCCTGGAGCATTTCAACATCTTCGGGATCAACAACTTCTTTTTCAATCTGGATGGATACCACCTGTTGTTTGCCATTGGCCACCACCTTTACCATGCCGCCGCCGGCCGTGGCTTCTATGGTTTTTTCCGCCATTTCCTCCTGCAGCTTTGACATTTTGTTTTGTAGCTGCTGGGCCTGTTTCATGAGTTTCCCCATATTTTTCATGATGCGTCGCCTCCTGTTGGTAAAATCCTGATATCCACGATTTTGCCGTTAAATGTCTTGACAGCCGCTTCCACCAGGGGATGGTTCAAAGCTTCCTGCTTAAGGTCTCTGGCTTCTTGTTTGTGTTTTTCAGTGTGATTGGACTGCTTTTCTATGTTTAGCTCAATGCGCACGGATCTGGAAAGAAAATCGCCGCACAGCTGTTCAATGCTTGCTATGTTTTTCTTCCGGTCAAGGAGCTGGATGTTGCTGCCCGATGATTTTATGTCAATCACAAGGCAGTTGTCTTTTATCTCCCGGAGTTGGCTTTCACCCATGCAGGCAGCCAGGGCTGGCTTGCGGGAAGTAATATGTTTTTTCAGAGCTGCCCACAGCTCTTGCTTGGATGCCGGCTCCTCAATAGGCTGTGGTGGATCTTCCGGTTTTTCCGCTGACGGCTCCGGGGTTTGTTCCGGCAGGGCCTCAACAGCTGGTATGTTTGCAATAGATCCTGCCGGCAGAACTTCCCGAGCTGACTGTGGGGCGTTTGCGGAATCAGGTTGTGGAGTTGGTATTGGTTCTTCCGGCGCCACAGGGTTTGGCTCCGGGGTTGCGGCAGGCTCTGGTACGGACTTTGAAACAGCGGTTTTACCAGGCAAGGCATGGCCGGCCATTTCCTGTTTCAGCTTATCGAGCTTTTCAATAAGGGTGTCAATGGAAAGCGCGGGCTGAATCTCCAGAAGCTTGAAAAAAGTCATTTCCAGGGCATGTCTTGGCGAAACAGACTGCCGGATTTTCCATTCGTCGGCAAAGAGGGTGTTGACAATCTGGCTGAGATAAGGCTGGGCAACATTTTCAACCTGCCTGGTCATATATTGTTTTTCGTGCTCCGGAACATCTGTGAGGGCTTTTCCGGCTCCGCCCATTTTGATAAGCAGCAGGTTTCTGAAATGAACTATTAGTTCTGCATAAAATTTCATAAGGTGCCTGCCCTGGCGGTACAGGGCATCGGAGATGCCAACCAGGGAGGCGGCATCACCTGAAAACAGTGCATCGGCTGCGTCAAAAATGATCTGGCGGTCAATTACCCCGAGCATATCCACCACCTGATCGTCACTGATCTGCCCGGGGGCACATGTTACAATCTGATCAAGCAGGCTCAGGGCATCCCGGATGCTGCCGTCAGCCTCCCTTGCAATAATTGTAAGCGCGTTTTGACTGATCTGCATCTGTTCCTGCCCGCATATATGGGCCAGGTGAGCTGTGATAGCGTCAATGGCAACGCGCCGGAAATCGTAGCGCTGGCATCTGGAAAGAATGGTTATGGGGATTTTGTTGGGCTCTGTTGTGGCAAAGAAAAACAGTACATGGGCCGGCGGTTCCTCCAGGGTTTTTAAAAGAGCATTGAAGGCCGCATCACTTAGCATGTGGACTTCGTCTATTATAAAGATCTTATAAGGGCTGGAGGCAGGCTTGTATTTGGCGTTTTCCCGCAGTTCCCGGACGTTTTCCACCTTGTTGTTTGAAGCTCCGTCGATTTCAAACACATCGGCCGCACTGCTTGCCGTGATTTCCAGGCAGGAAGGGCATTTATTGCATGGTGCCGCCACGGGTCCGTTTTTGCAGTTGACACATTTTGCAAGAATACGGGCAACCGTGGTTTTGCCTGTTCCCCTGGGGCCTGAAAAAAGGATGGCATGTGCCAGGCGCCCGGTGGTTACGGCATTGGCCAGGCTGCTGGTAATATGGGCCTGACCAATGACATCTTCAAACTGCTGAGGACGGTATTTTCGAGCAAAAACCAGATAAGCCATGCCGGTGATGCCTCAAATCCTTGATTGTTTTTGTATCATAGCTTTTTCTTTTAAAAATACCGGCATGTTTTTTCGTTTTCAGGCCGGCGGTTTTCAGCGGTATTTCCAGGAGCACAGATGGTGGGGAAGGATTCTGTTTGATTGGTGCCTTCTGCCTCAGCAAAAAAAGTGGCGGAGAGAGAGGGATTCGAACCCTCGGTGCCCTTATCAGACACACACGCTTTCCAG
>JAABTZ010000173.1 GCA_011389605.1 Desulfobacteraceae bacterium | reverse complement strand
ATCTTGGCGCTTAAACCCGTGGAGCGGATCTGCATGCCCTTGAGGTCATCGAGACTCTTGACTGGTTTTTTCGTGTGCAGCAGGCCCGGGCCGTGGGCATGGAGATAAAGTACTTTAACATCATCGAGTTCAGCCGGCTTAATCTCCTGGTAAAATTGATTTGCCACCATAGTGGCAGTCATGCCGTTTGGATATCCCATTGGCAGATCCACTGCCTCCATGACCGGAAACCGTCCCCGGGTATAGGCAAAGCAAGACATGCCGATATCAGATATGCCGTTGACCACGCCGTCATAGCACTCGGCAGCTCCGGTGAGAGTGCCTCCGGGAAACATGTTTATTTTCAATGTGTTGTCAGTGCGGGCTTCCACTTCCCTGGCCCAGTCTTCAGCAGCCTTGCTGTGGGCATGGGTAGGAGGGAAAAACACGGAATAATTCAGCTCAATGACCTTAGGTTTTTCTGCCGCACTTTGCTTTTCTGCTGAACTTTGCTTTTCTGTTACACTTTGCTTTTCTGCCTGCTGGTCTGTGTCCTCGGATTTTCCGCAGCCAGAGGCAAAAATCAGCAAACAGGCGGCTGCAAGCAAATAAAAAATTGTCTTCTTCATGTTGACTCCCCTTTTTTCGTGGAAAAACTGCGATACTGGTTTCGGATGTCGGGCCGTTTAAATACCGAAATGTATTGCAGGAATCCATTTGTGTGTCAAGTATGATGCTCTCTTAAAAAGTAAGTTTTGGATGGCGCCGTAAAAAGTTCAAGATCAAGGCTTGCGCAATTTCGAAGAATGCAGCGTACTTAGGTGTCCGTGAAGTTCTGAGAAATTGCACGCCTTGGTCTTGAACTCTTGAAAGCGCCATCTGAAAACCGGCTTTCAAGAAAACCCCTTTTTTGCACTATAACGAAATTGCACTTCCATTGACCTGACGGCGGCGTGGAAAAGCGGGTTTCCGAGCAGAAATTAAGCCTCCAGAAGGCTTCTGGAACAAGGAAACTCCTTTTCCGCGCCGCCGGTCAGCCAAGACGCTTCTGGGTTTTCTTTCTCCTAAAATACCGCGCCGGCTGGATAACAAGGTTTTTACAAGCTCATCAGCTATGAAATGCTATTGAAAAGGATTCACTGACTCAGGTCTTTTTTTTGTACCCATGAACGGTTGGCATCCTGGACAAAGTGCTGATCTTTGGCCAGGCGATACATGCGGATCCGGTTCTGCCGGGCCACTTCCTGAACAGAAGTTCCTGTTTCGCCTGCAATAATTTTAAACAATTCTTTACGGTCTTTGTTTTCAGCCTCAACCAGGCTCTGAACACCGTCAGGTGCGTCTGGTTTTACCAGGCCGGCAAGGCCGGTCCAGGCCTCTCCCACAAGCCCCTTGTCTTTAGCCTCAATAAGTGCCGAATGCCGGTCGCGCATGCTTTTTGCCACTTCCTGCTTGCTCTGGGCAATGGCTGTGAGACTAATTGCGCATGCGAGAAAAAACAATAAACTTGTCCAGGCAATAACTTTATATTCTTTTTTCATACCTTCCCCCGTAAATTTCTTATTCAAGCTGCTCAAGTTCTTCCGCTGTAAATATTTCATTCATATCCCCCTGAAAACTCAGGGCATCATCAAGAGCCTTCTGTACCTTCAGGTTGATATCCACTGTAACGTGAATGGGTGCAATTTCAACCCGATGGGTGGTATCGGCGGTCACGTGATGCCTGGTGCAGCCCGTGGCTGCAACCATAACCGCAATAAGGACCGCTGCAATAAACGTTTTCATAAAATCTCTCCCAACTAATTGAGTTGTCATTTGCCCCCTGCCGGCGGCATGTCAACGGAATCCTCAAAAAACGAATCCAGTGCCTGTTCAACTGATTGCTGCTTTGTCTGGTAAAACCTAAGAAGCCTGTTTAAAATTTCCTCAATTGAATTGACATTAATCACCAGACTTCCGACCTCCTGGGGGGATTCACCCCGCAGGCCCTTGCCTCTTAACTCGATGCGAGCGGCAGTGTCGCCGCTGCCCGGCACCAGTTCCACGGATAAAAAATGATATTCAAAATCACGCAGGGCCTGTTCCATGCGCTCTGATACCAGGGAAAGATATTTGTGCCCGGCCATGGCTTCACGCACATAGAGCATAAGTGCATCCAGCCATTTCTCGTCTTTTATGCCAAAGCGTCCTGTGCCAGGAACCGAATAAAGATAGCCCTTGCCGATATCAATACGCTCCGGACTCCACTGAACCGGAACCCGGCCGAAAACCCTGCCGCTGCCAACAATTTTTTCTTCGCTGAACCTGGATACCAGGTCCACCAGATCAACATGTTCAAAAAAAATGTCCAGATCCGCGTGCAAAGGCTCAAAGGCAACCCTGGAGGCGTAAGCTTCAACTGTTCCGCCCCCGGGCATCTTCCATCTGGTTTTTTCCAGAAACAAGGCCCCTGGCTCCAGGGAGAATACCAGAAAACCGTCCTTTAATTCCAGAGCATCCAATGCCAGCCTGCTTATATCTATGCGCTGACTGATAGGAGTAGTCAAGGGGAAAAGGTCTTTTATCAAGATGTTACAATTAATACCTTCTGCCACAACACCCGTTTCAGGGCCGCTTATGCTGCCATCCTCAACTGTCAGCTCCAGGGAGGGCCGCAGCATGGGGCCGGCAATGCCGGCTTTGGTATAAAATCCGACCGTGGCCTTTCCGGTCACAGCCGGAAGGCTTATATTTTGATATCGGATCACTGGAACGGAAAACCACCCTGACTCTGATTCTGAATGATTTAATACAAAAGGAATATCAATTTCAATATCCCGGACTTCCAGGTCAGGTGAAGACATTTGAATAATGCCTATTTCGGCCCTGGCCCTGGATGTTGCCTGAAGATCTCCATCCGCGGCCGTCCGGCAGTTTCCGTCAAACAAGACAGTCTCTGAGTGCAGTTTTCCTCCCGGGAAACTGCACTCAATGGGGTTGTCCGCGGCAACTGCCCAGCCGGCGTGCATCAACCCATTTTCCGAAAAACCGGCAGACAGAAAATCTTTTCCTGCTTGACTTTCCCAGGACATTGCGGATAGCTCAATTTGATTTCCGTTATTTTTGGATATCACCCGATTTACTGCAACGCGGTTTTTTTCGGACATACGGACCTCCCATCCTCCTGGACCGCCTTTCAGGCTGAGGGTTCCGGAAAAACCCAGGCCGTAAATTTCGACAAGACTCTCAGGGATCAAAACATTAACAGGGGCAATTTCTATTTTTTCCGCGCTCAGATCAGCGAACCATTCCCCGGGGTCCGGTGATGAACCCGAACCTGAATTATTGCCCGACAAACCCGCCTCAAGCCATCCCCGGAAATCAAAACGGATCACTGGTTTAACTTTGACATCTATTGGCAGCAGAAAAGAGGCCTCATCAGAATCCATTTCAGCAATGATCTGCCAGTCCAGACCTGTCTGCCATTGGCCGGTTTCCAGAATCTGAAAAATATCGCTTTGAGTGCCGGTGATATGAGCCGATGCCCTGAATGGACGGTTCAGGCCTGCATTCAGAGACACTGCCCT
>JAABTZ010000172.1 GCA_011389605.1 Desulfobacteraceae bacterium | reverse complement strand
TGCCCTCCCTTTGTCCTTTATGGAAAGATCAAGGAAATCAAGCTCTGCCTGGTTTAAAAAAAGACCCTTTACCTTCAGGCTTGCCCCTGCCTCCCTGCATCCCCAGTGGTCATTGAATTCAATGGCGGCCTGAAAAGAGGCATTTTCAAGACCGGCCTGAATTCTTAACCCGGAAAATTTCAAATCCTCGGCAATGGCTGCAATCTCCAGGCCGGACTCACGGCCTGAGCGCATATCCATTGACCATGTTCCGGAAAGGCCGGGGGCAATAGACCGAATATGCCCGCTGGTTTTCAGTGCGGCAAGATCGGCCTGTCCCTGGATTTCAAAGGGCAGGCCGTAAATTCGGGGATTAATGGTAAAATTAAGCCGATGCTGGTTTTCTGCAGCAAAAAAGGCTTCTGCAGAAATACGATGGCGGGTGTTTTCCAGAAAGACCTCCAGGTCAGCGGATCGGATATCTATCCGGTCGAAAAAAAGGTCCGGTAAGTCTGCCTGTTTAAGTGAATCAAAGGAATTATCAATAAAAGACGTGCCTAAAGACGGCCGGGAGGATGAAGAATCATTTTCAAGCCTGTTTTGATCAAAATCAATGGAGTATTTGATTCCGCTGATTACAATGTCTTTAACCCGTCCTTTTAACAGGCTTGAAACCGTGTAACCCACGTGGATAAAGTCAATTGCAAACTCCGGATTTCTGGCGGAAATTTCTCTGAGATCAAGCCCTCTATGAGACACTGCCACCACGGTTATCCGCGGTTTTTCAAGGCCTGCTGCCTGCATTTTTGAGATGATTAATTTTTCTAAAAAATACGGACCAAAGACGCACATCCCGGCAAAGCCCAGGGCTAAAAGCAAAACAGTCGCCAGTACAATCTTTTGAATCCGCCTGCTTGCCAAAACTTGCATGAGCATCAAAGCCTTTTGGATGCTTTATGTTTGATGACAATTTTCTGCCTATTTTTTGAAATATATCGTGACCGGCGCATGCATTGCAAAAGAATTCTGTTTTTTCAATGACGCCCCTGATTTATCCCCCGCATCCCAGGTTAGGGTCTGCCGAGGCCATGTTTTTTCGCACCCGTTTTTTCTTTTTCACCTCGCAAAGCAGGGTTTTGTACACCGGAAAGCCGGATATGGGATCATACTGCCGGTCATCTGTCACCTCATTGATATTGGCCTGCTGCCATTCGGCTGTGCCCAGAGGCCCGCCGCCGCCCACGGGGGCGTAGACAAAGCCGGGCATGATACAATCGGTCACATCCGCTCGCATGACTACCTGGCCCCTTGGGGTTTTGATGCTTACCCCGTCCCCGGGTTTTATTTTTCTGGCAGCGGCATCATCGGGATGAATCTGCAGGGCAGGATATGGATATCTCTTGATAAAGGCCGGAATGGCACGAAGGCACGACTTCATGTCGGGTTTAAAGGGGCCGGTGCCCAGAATCAGGGGGTAGCGTTTGGCCAGCTCAGGGCTGCTCACCGGGGTTTCGTCTGATTCTTCATATTTTGGCAGCCCGTCTAAACCAAACTCGTCCAACATATCTGAAAAAATCTCAAATTTTCCCGAAGGCGTGTCAAAGCCTGGCTGGTCGTCTTTTCGCAGCAGGCCCTGCTCCCATTTACGGTAAGTCATGGGCGCATTGGGCAAAGAAAGGGTTTTTCTGTCTGCGGCCATGAGATCCTCCAGGGTAAAACCGGATTCTTTCAGGATATCTGACAAGACCTCGTCAGGATGGCCGGGAAACATATTCCCGTAGCCCATGCGTTCTGCAAGCTCTGTTAAAATCTGAAAACCGGATTTGGAAAGCCCCACCGGGTCTATTAGCTGATCACGGTAACGGATGGTATTTCCGTAGTAACAATAGGAGGAATGCTCAAATGCCGTTGCCGCAGGAAGCACCAGGTCTGCATAGGCTGCGTCACGTGTCATCTGAAGATCCATGCAGACCAGAAATTCCAGTTTTTCAAGGGCCTGGCGCCATATGCCGGAGTTGGGCCAGGAAGTTGCCAGAGAAGCGCCCAAGACCAGCAGGGCTCGTATGGGATAAGGATCTTCATTTATAATGGCTTTGGGAAGCAGACTGGCATGGGGCTCTCCCCCGCAAAAATGCGAATAAACCGGAAACCTGTCTTTTCCGATGGATTTTTCCCAGCCCGGGCCGGCAAGATGGCGGTCTGTGGGCAGTGGAAACATACGGTCCTTTCCCAGAAAGCACCGTCCCCCTTCCACGTCGAGCTGACCTGCAATGGCCCATAGCACCATTACGGCACGGATATTCTGTACCCCGCTTTTGGTGTATTCAAGGCCCGTGTACATTATATAGGTTGCCCCTTCGGCCTCGGCAATGCGTTGGGCCAGGTCCTCGATAATATCCTTGGAAATTCCTGTGAGATGCGCCACCCTCTCGGGCGAGAAATCCTGCACATACCTTGCAAACTCTTCAAATCCGCGGGTCCAGTTTTCCACGAATTGGCTGTCATAGAGGTTATCTCGAATCATTACATGGGCAAGACCCAGGGCCAGTGCCCCGTCTGATCCCGGACGGATCGGGATCCACTGACTGTCTTCCAGCCCGGCGCACCTGGTCTTTCTAGGATCTATTACAACAATCTCGGCACCCTCGGCTGCTGCTGTTTTCAGTCGCTCAAACATGGCCGGCGGTGTGGAAGTGGACGGATCGGTTCCCCAGACAAAAATCAGGTCTGCATTGTCAACGTCTGAATACATATCTATATGGCGGCAGCCCATGGTAAGCTTTGGAGCCAGTACACCAAGGGAAGTGTAGCAGGGAGCACCCACTCCGAAAGTATTTGGGGATCCGTAGGGAAACAGAATGCTGGAGGCCAGATAGATCTCGGAATCCTTGAGCTGAAAAGTGTCCTTAAACGCCCGCTCATAAGATCCTGTCCCGGCGTAAAAGCCTGCGGCCTCCGGACCGTACTTATTCTTTATTTCTCCGAGTTTTTCAACAATCAGATCATAGGCAGCATCCCATGAGATTTCTTCAAACTCATAAGTGCCTTTGGGCCCCACTCGCTTTTGTGGATGGGTAATCCGTTTTTCGGAATAAACGATTTCCTTTACACTGCGGGCCATGGGGCACAGTACCTGGCCCAGAGGCGCGCCTGTGTCCGGCTCCAGGTCAGTGATCCGATTATTTTCATCAAAATGAGCTATTACCCCGCACCCGGGACTGTGAAAACATAAACCGCAAATGCCTTGCCGCTGATTCAAAACCAATGCTCCTTTAATTCTTAAACAGCCTTTCGTTGTCCTACAAGAAACTGGGAGGTAATTTGCTCCCAAAGGTTTTCGGTTTTCCTGATTTTCCATGACACATCGCCCTGCCCGGCAATGTCAAAGGGTGGATCAAAAACGTTGAATTCACCGGCAAAAAGTCTTCGCATGGTATC
>JAABTZ010000171.1 GCA_011389605.1 Desulfobacteraceae bacterium | reverse complement strand
ATCTTGGTCAAACAGCGGGCTTTGCAGGGGATCAACAATTTCAATGCCGTCAAGAGGCACACGCAGTTTACGGGCCAGATCTTCTATTGCCTGCCGGTTTCCCAGAAGAATGGGATTGGCGATTTTTTCTGCGGCAGCCTGGTGGGCGGCCCGTAAAATCACGGGATGATCCCCTTCTGGAAGCACGATCTTTTTCGGGCTCTGCTGGGCACGGGTGATTATCTTGCGCATTATTTCACGTTCCGGACCCAGCCGGGCCTCCAGATCCTGGAGATAGCCGCCTTGATCCTTTATGCTGGTACGCGCCACACCGGTTTGCACCGCGGCCCTTGCCACGGCCGGGGTGACTTTTAAAAGCACACGGGAATCCAGGGGCTTGGGAATGATGTACTCAGGCCCGAAGGTCAGGGCTGTGCCGCCGTAAGCACGGATCACCGCATCAGGAACATCTTCTCTGGGCAGCTCGGCCAGGGCATGCACTGCGGCAAGCTTCATTTCCTCGTTGATTGCCGATGCCCTCACATCCAGGGCCCCCCGGAAGATATAGGGAAAGCCCAAAACATTGTTTACCTGGTTGGGATAATCGGACCGGCCTGTTGCGATAATGGCATCGGGCCGCGCGGCTTTGGCCTCGTAATAACCGATTTCCGGCTCAGGGTTGGCCAGGGCAAAGATAATGGGATTTTTGTTTAACAGCCCCAGCAGTTCCGGGGAAAAGGCCCCTTCCACGGAAAGGCCCAAAAGAACGTCAGCACCTTTTGCCGCATCAGAAAGGGTGCGTTTGTCCGTGTTTGCGGCAAACTCCTGCTTATACGGATTCATCCCCTCTTTGCGCCCACTGTAGATAACACCCCGGGAGTCCACGAAGATAATATTTTCCTTTTTTACCCCAAGGGAAATATACATCCTGGCAGTGGCAATGGCAGCCGCCCCTGCGCCGTTGACCACCACGCGCAAATCTTCGGGATCGCGGCCTGTCAAATGGCAGGCATTGATCAGGGCGGCACCGGAAATAATGGCCGTGCCGTGCTGGTCATCATGAAACACCGGAATATTCATTTTCTTTCGCAGGGCATCTTCGATGTAAAAGCAGTCAGGGGCTTTGATATCCTCGAGATTTATACCGCCAAAGGTTGGTTCCAGAAGACTGACCGTCCTGATGAATTCTTCCGGGTCCTGGGTCTTGATCTCTATGTCAAATACGTCCAGGTCGGCAAAGCGTTTAAACAAAACAGCCTTGCCCTCCATCACCGGCTTTCCGGCAAGTGCTCCGATATTGCCCAGCCCCAGTACCGCAGTTCCGTTGGTGATCACCCCAACCAGATTGCCCTTGTCCGTGTAATCATAGGAAAGGTTTGGATCAGACTGAATTTTTATGCATGGCAGGGCCACTCCGGGGGTGTAGGCAAGGGAAAGATCGCCCTGGGACACACAGGGCTTGGTGGGAACCACCTCGATTTTTCCGGGTCTGGGCTTGCTGTGGTATTCAAGGACTTCTTCATCAGTGGGCATAATAATTATTCCTTTGGTCCGTTGAAATGGATGGCACCGTAAAAGTCCAGTATCTGCGTTACGCGCAATTTCTGAAGATTTTCACGTACGGCAAAGTACGCTGCATTCTTCGAAATTGCGCAAGCCTTGATCTTGAACTTTTTACAGCGCCATCTGAAAACCGACTTTTTCCGACCTTATCGAATATATCTATATCCGGAAGCGCTGCCGTGTCAACCCGGAGAATCTGATAATCTTCCCATTCTCCGGCAAAAGCTTTTGTCTTGTGTTTGCGCTTGAAAAATATTTTTTAAGGAGTAAAATGAATTTTTAAAAAATCGAGTGAGCGTTCGTTTTATTTCCACCTTAAGAAAGGAAACAGCAATGGCCGAACAACTTTACCCGGGCCTCTACAGGATTCAAATCCCTCTGCCCGAAAGCCCCCTGAAATACCTGAATTCCTACGTGATAAAGGGCCAGGAGCGCAATCTCGTCGTTGACACGGGATTAAACCGGGATGTGTGCAAAAAAGCCATGATGGAAGGTTTAAACGAGCTTGGTATCAGCCTGGAAACCGTTGACCTGTTTATCACCCATTTACACGCCGATCATTTCGGGCTGGTCTCGCAGCTGGCCGGGGAAAACACCCGGATTTATTTCAACCGGCCCGACAGCGAGCTCATTGAACACTGGCAAGGCTTTGAGCCCATGATTAAATACGGCGGCCAAAGCGGGTTTCCCGAAGATCTGCTCCGAAACGCTTTAAGCAACCATCCTGGCTTTAAGTACGGTGCAGGCTGGGTGCCGCAGCTGAGCATTATAGAAGACGGCCAGGAGTTGGTCGTGGGCGATTATGGTTTTGTCTGCATCCAGACCCCGGGCCATACACAGGGACATACCTGCCTGTATGAGCCGGAGAAAAAAATTTTTATAGCAGGAGACCATGTTCTTTACAATATTACCCCCAATATCCAGTGCTGGTCGGATCAGGGTGATCCGCTGGGCGAATACCTTGCCAGCCTCGACAAGGTCCGGGATCTTGAAGTCAAACAGGCCCTTCCGGGCCACCGGCACTTGTTTGAGCGTTTCGCCGGGCGCATTGACGAGCTAAAAGACCATCACGCCAGGCGCCTGGAGGAAGTGGTATATATACTTCAAAAAATATCGCCGCAAAACGCCTTTGAAGTGGCCTCTCAGATGACCTGGGATCTGACCGCCAAAAGCTGGGATGATTTTCCCCTGGCACAGAAATGGTTTGCAACCGGAGAGGCAATTTCCCATCTGCGCTACCTTGAGCTGGAAAACCGTATCGGGCGCGCGGCAAACCAGCCGGTAATCCTGTATGAACCCGCATAGACAATCAAAGGAAAATAAAAATATGGAAATTATAAATCAGGCAGTGGCCGCAAACCAGCAGGCCCTTTCTGAATACCAGGCCAAGCTGGTTCTGGCCGGCTACGGCATTTGCGTTACCCGGGAAAAGCTGGCCGCAGACCGTGATGCCGCCGTGGCTGCAGCCCGGGAAATCGGGTTTCCGGTTGTGGTCAAGGGCTCGGGGGCAAACCTTATGCACAAGACCGAATCCGGTGTGGTTTTTGTCAATATTGCCGATGAGCAGGGCATTGCCGATGCTTTTGAGACAATTGCCGGCCGGCTGGGTGGTAATTTTAAAGAAGTTCTGATCCAGGAAATGGTTTCCGGCAAAAGAGAGCTGGTGCTCGGCCTGCACAGGGAACCCCAGTTCGGCCCGTGCGTGATGCTTGGCCTCGGCGGTGTGCTAACCGAACTTATCAATGACACGGCCTTCCGGATCGCCCCTTTCAACGAGACCGAAGCCAAAGACATGGCAGCAGACCTGCGAAGCTCAGAAATTTTTAAAGCCTTCCGGGGCGAGGCCGCCGCAGACATGGATAAACTGGCCCAAAGCCTTTGCGCCCTTGGACATATTGGCATGGAACAGGAAAATATTGCGGAAATTGACATCAACCCCATGATAATTACACCTGACGGCGGCTTAAAGGCTGTTGACGCGCTGGTGGTTTTAAAGGGAGGCAGCCATTGATTGATTCCATCAGAGACTCTGCATTATACAAAATCGCCAACCCTGAAAGCATTGCAATATTTGGAGCATCCAACAAGTATACCGCCATGGGCACAGGGATTTTGTCCTCAATTATGCAGATGGGTTTTGAGGGCAGGATCTACCCGGTACACCCAAAAGAGGCGGTAGTGCAGGGGCACAAGGCATATTCATCGGTGCTTGATCTGCCGGAAACACCGGATCTGGCCATTATCGTGCTGCCCACCCTGGTGGTGCCGGAGGTGGTGGATGAATGCGGGCAAAAAGGGATTGGCCATGCCATTGTTGTTTCGGGGGGATTCAGCGAGGTGGGCGATGACGGTGCAACTCTTGAAAAACGACTCAAGGATGCCGCAGCCCGGCACAAAATCCGTTTTCTGGGCCCCAACTGCATAGGAGTTGTAAACACCCACCTCAAATTCAATGCCACCTTTCTGCCGTGCGAACACCCCCCTGGCTTTATCGGCATGGCCTCCCAGAGCGGCAGCTTCATTACCCAGATGTTTGACTATCTTGGCAGATACAGCCTCGGATTTTCAACCGGTTTCAGCGTGGGAAACGAGGCAAGCATAGATATTGTAGACTGCATGGAGTATCTGGCCCATTGCCCCGATACCAGAGTCATCGGACTGTATATCGAAAGCATCCGCCGGGGACGCAAGTTTATAGACACCGCCCGGCGCATAATGCCTCAAAAGCCCATTGTAGCCTACTATGTGGGCGGCACAGAGGCCGGAGGCCGGGCCGGGCTGTCTCACACCGGGGCCCTGGCCGGCGAAGACAGGATCTATGACGGGGTTTTAAAGCAAAGCGGTGTTATCAGAGCTCATTCCATTGAGGAACTCTTTGACATCTGCTGGTGTCTTGGCACCTGTCCCCTTCCTAAAGGAAACAGGGTGGTGGTTCAGACCCATTCAGGCGGCCCGGGCGCGGTGGCAGCAGATGCCTGTTCACGAAACGGTCTTGAGCTGCCCGCCATTGAAGATGGGACAAAGCAAAAACTGGCCGAATACATCCCCCACACCGGCACGATGAACAATCCCGTGGACCTGACCTTTACCAACCGGAATCTGGATTATTTCGTGGATCTTCCGAAAATATTGCTTCAGGATAAAAACGTCGACGCACTGCTGGTCTATATGATGATGCCAAGAGGAATGATTTTGAGGGTAGCCGAAAGCATGGGTGTTGCCAAAGAAGAGGCCAGAGAGGCGGCTGTTAAATTCATTAAGGATCAAAGCACACAGATGGCCGATGCAATGCGAAACTCCGATAAGCCATGGATAGGTTATTCCTATTATTCCATGGAAAGCGACTTTATAGCCAGTCTTTACAAAGCCGGCGCTCCGGTTATGCCCGGGCCAAACAGGGCGGCCCGGGCCCTGGGAGCCATGGGGCAATACGTTGAGATGCGAAACAAAATCATCAGCCTGAACTAAAAGGCGCACAAAATCACGAGGAATGCAGAGTAGTTAGCCGTACATGAAATTCCAGGGGATCCAGGCCGGTTTTAGTCTTCCTTTTGCTGCCGGTCGTCAATGGGGATGTACGGACGCATGGCAGGACCGGTATAAATCTGGCGGGGCCTGACCAGCCTCTGCTCAGGATCAATTAAATTTTCCCGCCACTGGGCAATCCAGCCCGGAAGCCGGCCGATAGCAAACATCACCGTAAACATATTGGTGGGAATCTGCATTGCCTTCAGCAGGATGCCGCTGTAAAAATCCACGTTAGGATACAGGTTGTAGTCGATAAAATAATTGTCACTCAGAGCCACTTCCTCCAGTTCAAGGGCTATGTCAAGAAGCGGGTCTTTGGTGTTTAGTCTGTTGAGCACATCGTGGACATATCCTTTCAAAATCTTTGCCCGGGGGTCATATGTTTTATAGACACGGTGGCCGAATCCCATAAGCCGGAAGGGATCATTTTTGTCTTTGGCCTGCCTGACCACTTCCTTTACGGACAAACCTTTTTTATCAATATCTGTTAGCATCTGGATAACGGCCTGGTTGGCCCCGCCATGCAATGCCCCCCACAAGGCGGAAATTCCGGCGGAAAGAGAAGCATAAATGTTGGTTCTTGCGCTCCCAACGCTTCGCACCACCGAAGTGGAGCAGTTCTGTTCATGGTCTGCATGCAGAATCCAGAAGACATTTAATGCCTTTACCAGTTCCTTGCGCGCTATATAGGGCCTGACAGGTGTGTTGAACATCATGTTGAGAAAATTGGCACAATAGGTATAATCCGGCCTGGGATATTCCACCTTGTGCCCCCGTGATATCTTGTGGGCCATTGCCGCCATTGTGCGCACCTTGGAAAGCAGCCGCAAAAAGGTATCCTCAAAACCTTCCTCGGTAAACAGCAGCTCCGGGTAGAAGCTTCGCAGGGCATTGACCATGGCAGACAAAATACCCATGGGGTGAGAAGCCCTGGGAAAATTCTGATAAAAATTCTGCATGTCCTCATGCACCAGGGAATGGTCGTTGAGCTGAACGCTGATGCGGTTGAGTTCCTCCCGGGTGGGCAGTTCACCGTTTATAAGCAGGTAGGACGTTTCCACAAAAGAAGATTGTTCGGCAAGCTCTTCTATGGGGATGCCGCGGTACCTCAGTATACCCTTTTCCCCGTCCATATAGGTGATGGAGCTTTTGCAGCTGCCCGTGTTGGCAAATCCGGGGTCAAAGGAAATATAGCCGGTTTCGGCGCGAAGCCGCCGGATGTCCACGGCCCGTTCACCCTCTGAGCCTTCTATAACAGGCAGGCTTATGGTTTGCCCGTTTATGGTCAGGGTTGCATATTCAGTCATTTCTTTATTCCGTTGTTACTCAAAAAATTTGTTTTACAGGTTGCCGCCTGAGATGGGAGTTCGAAAAGACCGTGGTTACGACATCTTAAAAGACGACAGACAAAGCCAGGATCGTCTAAAAATATAACAGTAACCAAAAACAGGTCAAGTCTTTAATTTAACCTAAAGTCTTATTTTTTGCGGATGCATCAAAACTGATATAATCTCCAAGGAATAAAAAAAATAACTTCTTGATCTCACTTAACACTTGATGGTCTCGTAAAAAGTCGGTTTTCAGATGGCGCCGTAAAAAGTTCAAGATCAAGGCTTGCGTGATTTCGAAAAATGCAGGGTACTTAGCCGTACGTGAAATTCTTCAGAAACCGCGCGTCACGCAGATATTGGACTTTTTACGGTGCCATCAACACTTAATCACTTAAAACTTAACACTCCGCTTTACAAAACCTGAATATTTTTTTAATGTTTTCATTAAATCTGTTTTAGGTTCCTGCCACAAATTCCTAACCCGGGAGAAGGCTCCATGAAAACCGACCAGGTATTATGCAGTTATTGTAAACGCAAAAAATGTTTTATAGGCGACACCAGCAATGTGCCGGAAAACTGCCCTGTTAAAATCCGC